>JAHEHN010000082.1 GCA_024644515.1 Gammaproteobacteria bacterium | reverse complement strand
AACTCAAGACCAAGACTACTACTCTGTTCCCGCAAAATAATGCACTTACCCTGAGATTACAGGCCTTCGGTATTGATGCTTTCAGACTGTACCCGAGATTACGACAGCTGGAAGATATACCCGATAGCCAGATCTATGGCGCTACCGGCCTGCTAAAACTCGGAGACAACCGAAATATAATCAGGGAATTGAACTGGGCTAAAGTTTCCGAAGGATTGGCGAGAGTGGAAGCCGAGGGCCTGTAGTTATAGCTTAATTTTCATATCAGCCATGGAAGGCGCAAAATGAAAAATGTAAAATTCAGTCTGGTTCGTCATCTTACAACAACAGGCAAAGGCAGGCAGTTTGAAGTTCTGGCTCGCAAGTTTCTTGGCAGGCAGGGACTTAAACAGTTTCAATTGAACTTTCATTCGCGTTTTGGCGAAATTGATCTGATTGCGCGGGATGGGGATGTTCTGGTATTTATCGAAGTAAGATACAGAAAAAACACGGATCATGGTGATGCTGCGGCTACTGTTAATTTTCACAAACAACAGAAAATTATTCGTACAGCCCGGTATTACTTGCAAAAAAATGGTCTTACCAACAAAATGCCCTGCCGATTTGATGTGATCGGCATCTCATGAAGTGTTGATGCTCTGGAAATTCAGTGGATTAAAAATGCTTTTTAAGAAACGCTAAATTATAATCTCGAGGCAATATGAACTATCAGGAACGCGTCAAACAACACTTTACCGCCAGCATTGATACCAAAATGCAGTCAATGGAAGCACTCACCCCTTTCATAACCGCAGCAGCAGATTGCATGGTGCAGTCACTTCTAAAGGAAAAGAAAATTCTCAGCTGCGGCAATGGCGGCTCTGCCGGTGATGCCCAGCACTTTTCTGCCGAACTTTTAAATCGGTTTGAAAGAGAAAGACCGCCCTTGCCCGCCATTGCCATTACTACAGACACGTCTACGCTGACATCTATCGCCAATGACTATTCCTATGACGAAGTGTTTTCAAAGCAGGTCAGAGCACTGGGACAGGCAGGCGATATTCTGTTGGCGATTTCAACCAGCGGCAATTCACCCAATGTCATCCAGGCTATCAATGCCGCCCATGACAGGGAAATGACGGTGGTCCAGCTTACCGGTAAGGAAGGCGGAAAAATGCGTGATACCCTGAGCGCTGATGATATCGAGATCTGTGTGCCGTCTTCCAGTACGGCACGTATTCAGGAAGTACACCTGCTGGTAATTCATTGTTTATGCGATTTGATTGATACTCAACTTTTCGGAGATGATTAAATGTTTTTAACTCGCCTGGGACTGATATTCAGTTTTCTATTCTTCTTAAACAGTTGCGCGACTGTCATCAGTGCTACTACTGGTGATGAAGGAATACAGGAAGATCGCGGACGTCGCTCAATGGGAGCTGTAGTCGACGATAACAGCATTGAAACCACTATCAAGGTCAATCTAAATGCGGCCGATGAGCAGCTGAAAAAAGCCCACATCAATGTGGTCAGCTTTAATGGAACAGTTTTAATGGTGGGGCAGGTACCTTCACAGGAAATGAAAAATCTGGCTACCCGTGTGGCCCGCACCTCAAGCTCACGAGTCAAGGAAGTCTATAATGAACTCGAAGTTGCCGGCACTACGACCTTTCTTTCCAGAAGTAATGACGCCTGGTTAACTGCCAAAATCAAAACCCTGATGCTGGCAGATAGTGAAGTAAGTGGTCTCAGAACCAAGGTCATTAGTGAAAACGGCGTCGTTTATTTGATGGGACTGGTGTCACAGGAAGATGCCAATAAAACGGTAAATCTGGTAAGCAACACCAAGGGCGTCACCAAGGTGGTCCGTGCCTTCGAATATATCAACTAGATACTCTCTACTCCAAGCACTCCAAGCACTCCATGCGTTCCATGGATGCAATGCCTGACATGCCTTGAAGGCTTGCTGGAAATGCCCGGCAGCAGTGACTATATGTCATGTCGCGCAGTTCTAGGACTTTACAATCTTGAGATCGGGTCGACCAGACCGGGGCTTCTCAGCATGCTCACGCTTGTCAGAGTCAGGTTTTTTATCAGGTTCCGGACTCGGCGGCTCAGGGATGGGATCATCAGTATCAAAAATCATACCCTGCCCGTTCTCCTTGGCATAAATGCCCAGCACAGCATGACTAGGCACATAGACACGGGTTGGAATCCCGCCAAAGCGCCCATTAAATTCAATGCCATTATTGGAAATAGAAAGGTCCTGCACCGCAACCGGGGAGATATTCAGGATGATCTGACCATCCTTGACGAAACTCTGGGGTACCTGTACTTCCTTGGCGTAGGCATTAACCAGAATATAGGGCGTGCAATTGTTTTCCAGAATCCATTCGTTTAGCGCCCTTATCATGTAAGGCCGATGTGAAGTCATTTTCATGGAGCCAGATCCTCCAGGAAAGCATTTCCATCAATACTTTCCTGTACTTGCGAAAAAACTTCCTGTAACTGCTTGCCGCTGCCTTAAGCTTTCACAATGCGCTGATGCTTCAGTACGCTGTTAAAACTTCATTTCCTTTTCTTGCTCGGAAAGGCTTTCGATAACAGATTCGCGCTCAAAGAGACTGTTGCGGTAATCAATCAGCGCCTTGGTTGCTTTGGTTTCAGGGAGTTTGATACCAATTTCAGGCAAACGCCAGAGGATAGGCAACACACAACAGTCAACGATAGTGAATTCCTCACTCATGAAAAAGGGCTTTTCAGCAAAAATTGGCGAAATGGAAATAATACTTTCCCTCAGCTCTTTTCTAGCCTTCTCCAGCTGCGCTGGTGTGCCATCTTCAGCCTGTAACTTATCAACCAGTGAACACCAGTCCTTCTCGATTCTGTGCATCCACAAACGGCTTTGAGCCCTGGCAACCGGATAAACAGGAAATAGCGGCGGATGAGGAAAGCGTTCATCCAGATATTCCATCATGATATTGGGTTCATACAATACCAGGTCACGATCAACCAGTGTTGGCAGGCTGTTATAAGGGTTAAGATCAGCCAGATCTTCTGGTTTGTCATGGACATCTACATCCACCACATCAACAGTGACACCTTTTTCCGCCAGGACAATACGCACACGATGGCTGTATTGGCTGGTTCCGTCAGAGTAAAAAAGCATCGAAGAGCGTTTAGTAACAACTCCCATATATCTCGCCTCAAAAAATTAACAAAAGAATTAATGCCTTACCAAATTGTAAAGCCCGGTAACCTTTCTAACGTTTTAGTCTTGTTATTGAATCAATGTGTATCGACGGTCATGTACAGACCGGCTGATTAATGATCAACGTCTTTCCAGTACTCCCTGTTTAGCAACCAGGCAAAAACGCCAAAAAAGGCAAGGAACAGCAATACATAACCACCGATTCGATGACGGTCCAGACGTGAGGGCTCTCCCATGTAATAAAGAAAGTTAACCAGGTCGTAAATCACATCACTGAATTCTTCTTCACTAAGAGTGCCAGTACCATCGACATGAACCAGATGATCACAGTGGTCTGCATCTTCGCAACGCTGAACTCCCTGAAGTCCTTCAAGCACATTGGGCATGGCCACATTGGCAAAAACCCGATTATTAACCCCAAAAGGTCTGCTTTCATCTTCGTAAAAACCTGTCAGGTATCCGTATAACCAGTCGGTACCACTAGCCGAGGTAGTCGCACGCGCCCTGGCTACCAGAGTCAGATCAGGGGGCGCAATACCAAAGGCATTGGCCCCAAGGTCAGCTGGCATGGCGCTGATCATAAGATCACCAACAGCGGCATCATCAGAAAAGATCATGTACTCTTCCATCAGCTCTTCAGGAATATCCAGATCGGCTGCAACGCGGTTATACCGGGAATACGCAGCTGAATGACATCCCATGCAGTAGTTGATAAAAGTGCGAGCACCGGATTGCAGGGATTCCTTGTCCTCCAGATCCATTTCCACGTGTTCCAGTTCAACACCTGATTCAGCCGCAACTGCCATCAAAGGCAAAACTGTCAGGCCGATTATCAATGCCAGCGCCAACAACAGCTGTGGAATAGTAATAAAGCGTCCGGTGGTCCGCTCCGGTGGCAAGCGTGTCGCCTCCTTGCGGGTATACCAAGGCATCAGGAAGAAATAGAGGAAATAAATGATAGTGCATAACAGAGCCAGCTTTCCTCTGGCATCTGTCGGTGCCCAAACTCCAAGCACGCCGAGGATAATGAAGCTTACCGTCAGAAGCAGCAATGCAATGCGGCTATACCAGCCTTTATAGCGCATGGATTTAACCGGACTGCGATCCAGCCAGGGCAGGACAAACAGAATGGCAATAGCTGCAGCCATAGTCACCAGTCCCCAGAATTTCGCATCAAGACCAAACAGCGGATAGGTAACTGCGCGCAGCATGGAATAGAACGGAGTGAAATACCAGACCGGAGCAATATGCTCGGGAGTTTTCAGATTATCCGCTTCTGTGAAATTGGCATACTCGAGGAAATATCCGCCCATTTCCGGCATAAAAAAGAGAACAAAACAGAACACAAACAGGAATACCACGATAGCAACCAGATCATGAACTGTGTAATAAGGATGAAATGCAATCCCGTCACGGGGAATACCCCTTTCGTCCTTGTTCTCCTTGATTTCAATCCCATCAGGATTGTTTGAGCCGACTTCGTGCAGAGCCACAAGATGAAGAAATACAAGAAACACCAATACCAGTGGCAGAGCAACAACATGCAAGGCAAAGAATCGATTCAAGGTGGCACCGGAAATCAGGAAGTCTCCCTGCACCCATACCATCAGGTCTTCACCAATATAGGGGATTGCACCAGCCAGACTGACAATAACGTTGGCACCCCAGTAGGACATGTTGCCCCAGGGCAATACATAGCCCATAAAGCCTTCAGCCATCAGCACCAGGAAAATAGTCATGCCGAAAAGCCAGATTAGTTCACGCGGTTTGCGATATGAGCCATACATCAGGGCACGAAACATATGCAGATAAATCACCGCGAAGAAAGCCGAGGCACCTGTAGAATGCATATAACGCAGAATCCAGCCATAATCGACATCGCGCATGATGTATTCAACTGAAGCAAACGCGGCTTCAGCACTGGGGGTGTAATTCATGGTCAGCCAGATACCCGTAAGTAACTGATTAACAAGAACTACAGTAGCCAGAACACCAAATACATACCAGATATTGAAGTTTTTCGGGGCATAGTACTTGGTCATGTGCTTTTCGATTGTCTTGGTCAAAGGCAAGCGAGCATCAATCCATCCCATCAGGGAGCTGGTTTTGGTTTTCGCATCCATCGTGGATGTGTTTTCTATTTCAGACATTAAGAATTCTCTCCATCCAGACCAATCACTACGACATTATCACTTTCATAGAAATGGGGAGGTACTACCAGGTTATCCGGAGCCGGGACGCCACTGTATACACGTCCAGCCATATCAAACATAGAGCCATGACAAGGGCAGAAGAAGCCACCTTGCCAGTCAGGATCATAATCCTGCGGCTGCACTTCCGGATTCATCAGGGGGGCACAGCCAAGGTGGGTACATAGACCAACCATTATCATCACTTCCGGACGAATTGAACGATATTCATTCTGACAGTATTCAGGCTGCTGACTCGCCTCTTCAGAACCAGCATCGGCAAGATGATCAGTATTGGATACCAGACTTTCCAGAGTTGATTCCTCACGCATGAAGACATATACCGGTTGTCCACGCCAGGCTGGCATTGGGCCTAATAATTCACCAGGGCTGAGGCGACTGATATCAATGGATATCGGGGCACCGGCAGCCAGTGCTTTGGCACTGGGGTTCCATGAACCTACAAAAGGAACTGCCGCAGCGGCGGCGCCAGCGGCACCAACCAGAGTAGTACTTCCGATGAGAAATCGACGACGCTTTTTATTAACGGCAGGGTTTGTGCCATCACTCACAATGATGTTCTCCTTTCAATCAACCAGTTAACCGATGAAACTCCCTGTATGTGGGGGGTTAGCCTTCTGGTCTGGAAATAAGGGCCGGAATTAGGGGCAATAAACGGAGCGCGCATGCTACTAAATATAGCCAGTTTTTTCAAGGTAATCCGGGCGTTCCGATGCCAGTTCCTGGTAAATAAAAGCCAAAAAAAAACGCCGGCGCTATTGGCACCGGCGTTATCCTGTTTTTTACTGCAAAAAACTATCGTTTTGAGAACTGTGGACGCTTTCTCGCTTTGCGCAGACCAACTTTCTTACGCTCAACTTCCCTGGCATCACGGGTCACGAAACCGGCTTTACGCAAGGTTCCACGGTTT
>JAHEHN010000065.1 GCA_024644515.1 Gammaproteobacteria bacterium | reverse complement strand
TATTTTGAGTTTCATATTCTTCTTCTGTTCTTTCTGGTAGCGGCTGCCGATATTGGTGCCTATTTTGCTGGCCGCAAATTTGGCAAACATAAACTTGCTGTGCTGGTAAGTCCCAATAAAACCTGGGAAGGTTTTTTTGGCGGGATGCTTGCGTGTATATTGCTGGTCATTGTTACGGTGCTGATTTTTTCTGACGAACTGGCAGAAATGAATTTTACTTACTGGTTGAAACTGGTCGTTAGTGCGACATTGATTTCAATATTCAGCGTGATTGGTGATTTGCTTGAAAGTATGATCAAGCGTTATCGCAACGTAAAAGACAGCGGAAAAATACTGCCGGGACATGGTGGCATACTCGATCGTATCGACGGCTTGACCTCAGCCGCCCCCTTATATGTGATCCTCGCACTGCAACTGGTTAGCGGAATTATATGAAACAGCTACAGTCAGTTTCAATTCTGGGTTCCACGGGTTCAATAGGTGTTAACACCTTGAGTGTTATTGCTCAAAACAGTGATCGTTATCGCGTATTTGCCCTTACCGCGAATTCCAATGTAAAACAATTGGAAAAACAATGCCGGGAATATCTGCCTGATTATGCCGTAATGTATGATACTACCGCTGCAAAACAGCTCGCGTCTGAGTTATCAGATACCAACATAACGGTGTTATCCGGCATACAGGGCCTTGAATACATTGCCAGCCATGATGAAACCGATTGTGTGATGGCCGCAATAGTAGGCGGTATCGGTTTGGCTCCGACATTTGCGGCAGTCAAAGCGGGAAAAAGAGTATTATTGGCCAACAAGGAAGCCCTGGTTATGGCCGGCCATCTTTTTATGGATAGTGTTCGGCAGCATAATGCGATGCTATTGCCAATAGACAGTGAGCATAATGCAATGTTCCAGTGCTTGCCTGTCAATCAAAAAGCACAATTCAGTAATGATTCCGGCAATGGCTTCAGCAAAATCGTGCTGACGGGGTCGGGAGGCCCATTTCTGGATACCGGGAAAGAGATGCTGGCATCCGTTACCCCGGATCAGGCTTGTGCCCATCCAAACTGGGAAATGGGGAGAAAAATTTCAGTAGATTCAGCAACTATGGTTAATAAAGCGCTGGAGCTGATCGAAGCCTGTTTTCTTTTTGGCCTAGATGAGTCCCTTATTGAAATAATAATTCATCCGCAAAGTATCATTCACTCAATGGTTTACTACCGTGATGGTTCGGTACTGGCACAAATGGGAAATCCGGATATGCGAACCCCGATTTCCTATGGGTTAGCCTGGCCTAATAGAATTAGCGTCGGAGTTGAAGAGCTCGATCTGGCAGCGATTTCCAGCCTTGATTTCTTGCGACCCGATCTGGAAAGGTTTCCATGTCTCAGACTTGGCAGGAAAGTAGCTGCAACGGGGGATTCTGCGCCCATTATTTTCAATGCGGCTAACGAAATTGCAGTTGCAGCTTTTTTGGCTGGCAATCTCAGATTTGACCAAATTCCTGCTATCATAGACGGCACCCTGCAGAAGCAGGCGGTGTGTGGCGTTTCAACGTTGGAAGAGGTGCTGGAAGAAGACCGCAAAGCGCGCAAATTAGCTTCCGGGTTGTTGTAGTCAAAACCGGGCTAACGAAGCATTAAAGCTCAAAGGCTGGATACAGGAAAGGTGAATGCTGTTGCCAGAAAAAATGAATGGCAATTGCAGACAAAAAGCTGAAAAAAGCTCCGTATTCTGGATAATCTGCCCGCTTTTGGTTGTCAAAGGTAGTTGTAAAAACAGTTCTCGGTTCAATGTACCCGGGAAAGAGCTATTTAATTAGCACAAGGTGAGTGAAACGAAAGCATAAAACCTTCAATTGTCCTGTAATGAGACACACAGACAAACTGACGAATTAATAATATCGATATATAAATACAGAAAATGGTGCAGTTCCATATATGGAAATGGTTGGCAGTATAATTTTTGACGTGATTGCCATGTTGGTGACACTGGGAATACTCGTTACTTTTCATGAGTTCGGGCATTTCTGGGTGGCTCGAAAATGTGGTGTCAGGGTTGAAAAGTTCTCCATTGGTTTTGGCAAGCCTTTGTTACGCTGGCGTGGTAAAAAAGTGCCCGCAGAAAATAACGGGAACTCCAATGCGGCCATTGAAGATGAGCCCGGCACTGAATTTGTAATTGCAGCCCTGCCTCTGGGGGGCTATGTAAAAATGCTTGGGGAACAGGATACCGAGATTCCTGAGGATCAGAAAAAATTTGCTTTTAATCATAAGTCTCTTTCCCAAAAAACCGCTATTGTTGCCGCCGGTCCGGCAGCTAATTTTTTGCTGGCAATCCTGCTTTACTGGATCATGTTCATGTCCGGTATCAGGGATTTTGCGCCCATCGTCGGGCAGATAGATGAAGCGTCATCTGCAGACCTGGCTGGCTTGCAGTATGGTGATGAAATAATCAAAGTCGATGGTAAGGAAACCCGCACCTGGCAGGATGTCAGAAAGCAGCTTCTTGATCGTCTTGGTGAAAGCGGTAATTTGCAGTTAACAGTAATCAATGAAGACTCAAGCCAAAGTAGAGACCTTACTATCTCCCTGATGGAATGGTTGCAAGGGGCAACTGAACCTGATGTGCTTGGTTCACTTGGGATAACTCCAATATTTATGGATATCCCACCACGTATCGGGCAACTGGAACAGGGTGGTAGAGCATTAGAGGCAGGTTTTGAAAGTGGCGATCTGGTGTTATCTGTTGATGGTCTGGCGGTTAATGGCTGGGATGAATGGGTCACTTTTATTCGTGAAAGCCCGGAACAGAATTTAAATGTTGTCATTGAACGCGACCAGCGAGCTGTTGAAATTTTACTCATGCCCGCAGAAAGGCGAGATGAAAATAATGAGCTCGTGCTGGATGACAATGGTAATTCCCAGGGCTATATCGGCGCGGGAGTAGAGCTGCCCGTATTACCCCAGGAAATGATACGTGAAATAAAATTCAACCCCTTTACAGCGCTAGTTGAAGCGGTCAAAGAGACCTGGGAAAACAGTGTTTTCGTATTGGTCGCAATAAAGAAAATGCTGATTGGTCTGATGTCTGTAAATAACATCAGTGGGCCTATTACCATCGCGAAAATCGCTGGAGATTCAGCCAGTGATGGGCTGGAATATTTTATAGGATTTCTCGCTATTCTCAGTATCAGTCTGGGAGTAATGAATTTGCTGCCTATTCCTGTTCTGGATGGTGGGCATCTTTTTTACTATGCCATTGAAGCAATTAGTCGCAAGCCCTTGCCCGACTATGTCCAGGAAATGGGCTTGCGTTTTGGTTTGATTATTATTGCAGGCATCATGTTTATTGCCTTCTACAATGATATAAATCGTCTGTTTTAAGGCTAACAATGATTCTGAAGTACAAAACTACAATTTTGTCATGGTTTTTTTTGGTTTTACTGATGCCTCTGTCAGTAACAGCGCAAGTGGCCCCTTCGGCAATTCCTCAAACTTTTACCGTCTCGGATATTCGACTGGAAGGGCTTCAGCGAATTTCTGCAACCAATGTGTTCGCACTGCTAAATATCAGTGTTGGCGATCAGCTTACCCCTCAGGATTTTGCCAATATCATTCGTGATATCGCTGCTTCGGAAAATTTTGCTGATGTTGAACTATTAAGAGAAGGAAATGTGCTGATTATTCGTCTGGAAGAAAGGTCCACTATCAGCGATATCCAACTTGAGGGCAACAAACTGATTCCTACTGAAGCTTTGCTCGAAAATATGAGCAATGGTGGTCTTTCTATAGGCCAGGTTTTTCAGCCATCGACTCTTGATGGGATGCGACTGGCTTTACAGGAACAGTATGTAGGGCAGGGGAGATATGGCGCCAGCGTTGAAACCGAAGTTGTGGAACAGCCTCGAAACAGAGTTGCTCTGAATATCAATATTAATGAAGGTGATGCCGCAAAAATTATCCATATAAATATTGTCGGCAACACGGTCTTTGATGATGAAGAGCTGCTTGACCTGTTTGAGCTGAGAACATCGAATTTACTTTCCTGGATTCGTAAAGATGACCAGTATGCCCGTGAAAAAATTAATGGGGATATAGAACGACTGACATCCTATTACATGGATCATGGTTATATTAATTTTGATATCACCTCGACCCAGGTCTCGGTAACGCCAGCCAAGGATGAGGTCTATATCACTATCAATATTTCTGAAGGTGATATTTATACTATTGATGAAGTTGAGTTGGCTGGTGATCTGGTAGATTCTGAAGATATTCTCAGATTGATGATTCAGTTGCGCAAAGGGCAGGTTTTTTCCCAGCAGCTGGTAACGAGCACTTCTGAATTTATGACGCAACTGCTTGGTAACAGGGGCTACTTCTTCGCAGAAGTCGAAGGGGTGCCATCGATTGATGAGGAAAACAAAACGGTAGATGTTACTTTTTTTGTTATTCCTGGAAATCGGACCTATGTGAATCGCATCAGTTTTTATGGCAACACTAATACGGCTGATGAAGTACTACGAAGAGAAATGCGTCAGATGGAAGGGGCACCTGCTTCAAACGTTGCTCTGGAACAATCCAAGGTGCGACTTGAGCAGCTGGGGTATTTTGCCACAGTAGACTATGAAACATCCGAAGTACCTGGCACTGCTGACCAGATTGACGTTGATTATACTGTAGAAGAACAGCTTTCAGGCCAGATTGGCGGCAGCCTGGGATTCGGACAGGTTCAGGGGCTTGTTTTGTCGGCGAACTTGCAGCAAGCCAACTTTTTGGGAACGGGCAAGAGTATCGGGGTGGGGGTCAATACCAGTGCGTTTAGTACCAGTTATCAGTTCAATTATTTTGATCCTTATTACACCATTGATGGTGTGAGCAGGGGCTTTGGTGCTTCCTATACCACATCTGACTTCGCGGAATTGAACCTGGCCTCCTACAGTACCAACCAGTTTAATTCCAGTGTCACTTATGGTTACCCAATGGGAGAGACCCAGCGTTTGTCTTTTAACTTCGGTTTCACCAATACCGTTATTGATGAAGGCTTTGGCCCGGTTCAGGAAATTAAATCCAGCCCGGATCTCATTCCTGGCATTAATAACTATGTTGTTGTTCCTCCCCGTAACCAATCCTATTTTGATCCCGTTACCGGGCAAATATTTCCCATAGCAGATGCTGTTGTTGCACCTATTTCAGACCTGCCTGCCACTGCATTTAATCAAAACCAGGGTTTTCTTGATCGTGACGGTAATAAGTTTAATAACCTGAATCTCTCAATTACCTGGAGTGAATCTACTTTAAACCGGGGCTTGTTGCCGACAGCAGGGCAGGCGCAGAGTCTGTCAGCCGAGCTGGTTATTCCAGGTAGCGACCTTTCGTTTTACCGCCTCAGGTATGTCTTTGATAAATATATACCAATTAGGGGTGAATGGATTGGACGTATAAATGCCAACCTTGGTTATGGTAATGGTTATGGTTCTACTGAGCAGTTACCGTTTTTTCAGAACTTCTATGCTGGTGGACTGGGAACGGTCAGAGGTTTTGAAAGAAACACTCTTGGGCCCAGAGCAACTTTCCCGGAACGTTACAGAACCGCCAATACTCAATTTGTGAAAGATGCCAACGGCAATATTGCCACAGACGTTTTCGGTCAACCGGTACTTGATCTAAGGTCCGATGTGGCCTATCTGCTTAAACAAGTGCTGGATGAAAACGGACAGCCCGTATTTGACGAGACCGGTCAGCCTGTACTTGCAGACTCCCTCGCCTCCGAACGTTTGTTCCAGGGGAGGCCGCAGCCATTTGGTGGTAATATTCAGACTACTGCGTCATTAGAACTTATTTTCCCTCTGCCATTTATAGAAGATCGTAGCAGGGTGCGCTCAGCAGTCTTTGTTGATGTCGGGAACGTATTTTCATCCTATTGCACCGAGGATCAGGAACTGGATCAGAGAAGTAATTGCGTAGGATTTGATGTGGGTGAATTGCGTTACTCGGCGGGGCTATCTGTTAGCTGGTTTTCGGGGGCGTTCGGGATGATGACATTCAGCCTGGCCAAACCTTTCAACACTTCTGTTATAGATGAAACCGAGATTTTCCAGTTTACGCTGGGTAATACCTTTTAAGCCTGGAAACCGCAGGTTTAGGCAGGCAATGAACTATTCGAACCTGTCAAGAAAACCCTGTAGAATACCCGCCAGCAAGGCTGGCTTGTTACCCGAAAAAGATTTTTTATTATCTAGGAATAAAATCAGTCATTCGAGCGTCTAATTGATTATCGAACTCATTATTTTTTGGAGAAATACGTTGAATAAAGTTATTGGTAGTTTGTTATTTACTGTTGTTATGGCTTTCGGGGCGAGTGCTGCTGTTGCACAGGATACCGGCGGGCTTAAAATAGCGGTACTTGATATGTCGACAGCCCTGATGAATTCTGAAGTGGCAAAAGTGGTCAATGATGAGCTGCAGCAGGAAACTTCCGGGGATCAGGAAAAAGTCAGAAGCCTGGCAACTCAGGCTCAGACTTTACAGGAGCAGATCCAGCAGGATGGTGAGGTTATGAGTGAAGCTGAACAACGTCGTATTGTTGGAGAGCTCCAGGAATTACAGAACC
>JAHEHN010000064.1 GCA_024644515.1 Gammaproteobacteria bacterium | reverse complement strand
TCCATTCCCACAACTAGACACTGAGCTTTTTGACCTGGATACCTATAACATGACGGCAACTCTGGATCTAACCTGCGATCTGATCAGCAAAAAATCTGTCAGCCCGGAAGATATGGGCTGTCAGGCTTTGCTGGCTGAACGTCTGGAAAAAATGGGGTTTTTCATAGAGAAAATGCCATTTGGCCAGGTCTCCAATTTTTGGGCACGCCGCGGCACCGAAGCCCCACTCTTGTGTTTTGCCGGACACACCGATGTAGTCCCGGCAGGCGACCTCAAACAATGGCAGTCCGAGCCCTTCCAGCCGGAAGTACGTGAGGGCCGCTTATTTGGCAGAGGGGCTGCCGACATGAAAGGCTCTATCGCAGCAATGGTAACTGCCTGTGAGCGCTTTATTACAGATAACCCGGAGTATCCAGGCAGCATTGCATTCCTCATCACCAGCGATGAAGAAAGCATTGCGGTGGACGGGACGCGGCGAGTCATCGAAACACTGCAGGCCAGAAACGAGTCAATTGATTACTGCATTGTTGGCGAACCTTCCAGCAATGAAGTTCTTGGGGACATCATTCGCAATGGTCGTCGCGGCTCTCTCAATGGCACGCTAACTGTTCATGGTACCCAAGGACATGTCGCCTATCCTGATCTGGCCAGCAATCCAATTCATCATTTCATGCCAGCACTGGCAGAGCTTTGTGCTGTTGCATGGGACCAGGGTAACGATTACTTTCCACCTACCAGTTTTCAGATCTCCAACATCCATGCCGGAGAAGGCGCCAACAACGTGGTTCCCGGAGAAATGAAAGCTCTGTTTAATTTTCGTTTCTCCACTGAAGTTACCTTCGAGTTATTACAACAGCAAACCGAGGCCATATTTAACCAGCATTACAGTGACTACAGTATTGAATGGCAACTATCAGGCAATCCCTTCATAACAGAAGAAGGAATACTGACAGAGGCAGTGAAACAGGCTATCTATAAAGTAACCGGGGTGGAAACCGAACTTTCCACCGGCGGTGGCACCAGCGATGGCCGTTTTATAGCCCCTGCTGGCGCGCAAGTGGTGGAAATTGGCCCTTGTAACAAGACCATACACAAGGCAAATGAAGAAGTGCTGGTGGATGACCTTGAGAGGCTTTCACAAATTTATGAGGCAATTCTGGCAAATATACTGCACTGATTTATTTGCTGTGTTACACCCCTGCGCCAAATTCCGGGACTAATCCTTCCCACTCAAAAATTACTTAATCAGAAAAACCTGGAAATGGCATGATTTGCCGGGCACCTGGAAATCAGGCTTGGGGCTTGCCTGTTTACTGTGCTTGCCCGGACGCTTGAGCACTACTCTCTTGCCGGCACAGCCCAGCGCTTTTTCAAGCAGTGAGTCGATGTCTTCATTGATTGGCAGTAGTTTTTGCAGCAGTGCCATATCCTTTTTTACTTTTGCCGTTTTTTGTCTTGGCGGAAACATGGGATCCAGATAAATAACATCAGGTTTGGTAGTCGGATCAGAACTGCCTGGGGAGGCAGCACACTTATCATGCATATTGGAAAGATAGTCACCGGCATCAGCAAAATTTAGTGACATCCTTCCCACATCCATTCGAATAACAGGGTCAACTGCTGCCTGGCCACGGGCAAGTCCGTCCTCAAGCAGTACGGCGATAACTGCTGACTTCTCGAACATCGTTATTTCACAGCCCATAGCTGCCATGATGTAGGCATCGGTACCCAATCCGGCTGTCGCATCCATTACTGTCAGTGGCAGAGAATACTTGTCCAGGCCAATGGCCTTGAGCAAACCCTCTGATCGTTTTGATGTCTGCAGGCGATATTGCAAAGCCTCGTCACTAAAATCGACACGCGTCGGCGATGCAGTGGGATTTAACGAAGAACTTAGTGAGAGTCCATTTTGATCCACGTGCAGGATGTACCCGGAGAAGTCAGCTGGTAAAATGTCACTGTCAAGGAACACCTCTAAACCCTTGATATTTAAGAGATGATCAAGACTGGAAATGTCTACCAGTTCACACTTTTGGACGACTAACTGCATTATTATTACTTAGTGAAAATATATTTTTAGTACTTTACTTTAAAATAATTTTGCAAACCATTGTTATTATTAGTTATTTACTTTTAGAGCAATCAGATACGTGAACACTGAAACCAAACAACATACCGCGATAAATATTTTGCCGCCTTCCTTTGTCGGTGAAAAGCTTATTTTCAGGGTCTATGATCACGCGTCTCCCATCGGCTATGCCCGACTCAGAAAAACTGCTTCCCCCACTAAAGCTGCCGGCAAATCCGTCGATACGCTGGATCACGACAGTCTTAATGCGTACGAACTGAAGATGATAGAAATTGCCCAGAATTATCGCCAGCAAGGTCTCGGCACTTCGTTGCTCAAGGAAATCATCAAGTACTGCAAGGATAGCAAAATCAAAAAACTTACCGGTGAAATCAAGGGGGATGATCGAACTCTGCGTCACTGGTACAGCAATAATGGTTTTACAGTATCCAAGGATAACCGAATCGAATTAATGGCAAGCGTTAGTTGTTAAAACTGATCCACTAGTTCTTTTGTCACGCTAAAGGTCCAGCGCATCCATATCAGCTAGCGCTGAAATATCACTAAAACAAATCTCAGGACGCCGGGAATTCGATAAGCAATTCCTGCTGTACTCTCCAGACTTACTCCAGCCTTACTCCAGTCTTACTCTCCCCTTTTCCTGCTCTATTGTTTCTTGCGATTTCAGAGATGAAGTCGTTCAGCTTTCATAATAGTATGAGCACTGATCTATTTATGGAGATACGCTGATGGCAAGTCTGACAATTAACGGGGTCAGCATTGAGGTGCAGGCTGGAGACGATACGCCTTTGCTCTATGTGCTGAGTGATGAGTTGCAATTACAGGGTCCCAGATTTGGCTGCGGTCTGGCCCAATGCGGCTCCTGTTCAGTCCTTGTTGACGGGGTCGAAACACGTACCTGTGTTACTCCCATTGCCAGTTTAAAAAATAAAGCCATCACCACACTGGAAGGAATAAGCGCCTATTATGCAGCGCAAACCGGACTTGCGTCGGTTCCCCAAACCACCCCCGTGCAGGATGCCCTGGTAGAAGAGCAGGCATTGCAATGCGGCTATTGCTATAACGGCATGATCATCAAGGCGACGGAACTGCTGCTGAATAATCCGGATCCCACTGATGCTGAGATTCGTTCCGCCATGAATGGCCATCTTTGTCGTTGCGGCACCTACCCAAAGATAATCAGCGCTATAAAGAAAGCTTCCCGAACAATTCAACTTGCCCGGCAATCCGCAGCGGACAGCAGCATGGAGGGGATCATATGAAAAACCTTCTGACCTCAGTCCCCATGCAGCGCCGCAGCCTGCTCAAAGCTGGTGGCGCACTGATCATCAATTTCAACTTCCAGACAGCGTCCTTTGGACAAAACCAAAGTCTGGCAGCCGGTCCACCGGATCCTGAGCAAATCGATAGCTGGATTGCTATTCATCAGGACAATAGCGCCACGGTTTTTATCGGCTTTGCCGAACTTGGCCAGGGCTGCTCTACTGCCCTGTTACAGGTAGCTGCAGAAGAACTGGATTTGTCCATGTCACAGGTGAGCACTATTGGCCTTGATACCCATATCACCCCAAATCAGGGCGGCACCTACTCCAGCTCAGCCATGCGTGTGGGTGGCCCACAAATACAACGTGCCGCGGCAGAGGCCAGACAGGCCCTGCTGCAAATGGCTGCCACACAGTTACAAGTGGAAGCAGGAAGTCTGCAGGTGGAAAACGGGATCATATCCAGCACCCGGAACAACGCACTTACCACCAGCTACGGCGAGCTAATAGGTAACAGGCAATTTAATCTGGCTTTTACCGGCACTGCTCCGGTCAAAAGTCCTGATGATTACAAACTGGTAGGGACTCCTTATCCACGCAACGACTTCCCCCTCAAGGCCAAAGGGATATACCGTTATATCCAGCATATACACCTCCCAAACATGCTGCATGGCCGCATTGTCCGCCCCCGTGGTCAGGGCGCCTATAAAGATGGCGTCCAGGTTGTCGCCATCAACGAAGACTCTATTGCGACAATCCCAGGAGCGCGCGTACTGCGACAAAACAATTTCGTTGGGGTAGTGGCGCAAACCGAGTGGTATGCCGTTAAAGCAGCACAGCAGCTCGAGGTTACCTGGGAACAGCCAGCCAGCCTGCCGGGCAATGAAAACCTGTTCGAACAGATGGAAAAAGGCATGACTAACGAAAGGGTTGCGGTGGAGGAAGGTGATATAAGTGCCTTCAACACAGCCTTTGCCAGAACCGAATTTAAAGCCCATGGCCCCTATCAGGCTCATGTGCCTTTTGCTCCCAACTGCGCCGTGGCCGATGTAAGTCAGAACTCAGCCATGGTGATGTGCTCCAGCCAGGATATCTATAACACGCGAACCAGCATTGCCAACCTGCTTGACATCGATACCGAACAGGTTCGAGTGCAGTTTCATGATGGCGCCGGAACTTTCGGCCATAGCTGCTGGGACGATGTTGCCCAGGCTGCCGCGCTTATGTCGAGCCTGGCTGGTCAACCGGTGCGAGTCCAGCTCATGCGCTGGGATGAGCACGGCTGGGATACCTATGGGCCAGCGCATATCGGAAAAACCCGGGTCGCGGCTGACAGCAATGGCAAACTGGTCAGTTACGAATATGAGGGCTGGCAGCATCACTGGAGCCTGATAGAAACCAGTGAACAAACCGCCAGGGGAACGCCGGCTGCAGAATGGCCGCCCTTCCCGGCCCAGCAAATCAATCCGCGCACTCTGGGCGGTATGTATGATATTCCCAACCGTTATTTACTCAATCATCATGTACCCGGTCTGGACTACCTGAAGGGCGCCTGGTTACGCTCACCGGTGGATTTATCCTTTTCCTTTGTCTCTGAGCAGGCTATTGATGATCTTGCCTTTCAGCTGGGCATGGACCCCTGGCAATTCCGTCAGCAGAATATTTCAGAGTATCACTGGCTCGGAGTACTTGATGCCGCTGCCGAAGCTGCCAACTGGCAGCTACGCCCTGCTGCTGAAAATCTGCCCGATGCCGCTATCGTAAAAGGACGAGGCATTGGTGTCGGCACTCACCTTGCCTCCTATGGCGGAGCAGTCGCAGAAATCGAGGTAAACAAACGCAGTGGCGAAGTCAAAATCCTTCATCTCTATGGCGCAATCGATGCCGGACTGGTGGTGAATACCTCCAATGTAGAGAACCAGATCATTGGACAGTTGGTGCAGACAGCCAGCAGGATGCTGCTGGAAGAAGTCACCTTCAGCAAAACCAATGTGACCTCTCTGGACTGGGCCTCTTACCCGATCCTGCGCTTTGAACAGTGCCCGAAAATTACTCCGGTTATCGTCCAGCGCCTGAATGAGGCGCCTTCAGGTGCAGGCGAAGAGGTTATGGCGGCGGCTGCTGCCGCAATAGCCAATGCCTTTTTCGATGCCACTGGCAAGCGTATGACCATGTACCCCTTCACGCCGGAGCGCGTCAGAGAAACGCTGGCGGGCTAAAACCAAGCATAGACCAGGAATGCGCCAGACTAAATCAGGCGCTGGATTGTGGCCAGGCAGTCATTGTAATAAGCACTGCCAAACAGGTTCAGATGATTTAGCTGGTGATACAAACGGTAAACCTCGATGCGGCGCTCATAATCCGGCTGGAAAGACCAGACTTCCTGATAGGCTGCTTCACACATTTTGGTCCGAAGCCGCCAAACAGGCGCATCATGCCAAATTCTGCTTCGCGCTGACCGTAATAGCTGGCTGGATCAAAGATCACCGGGTTGCCCTTCTGATCCGCTGTCGCATTGCCAGACCACAGATCGCCGTGAAGAAGCACAGCGGGCTCCGGATTACAGGCAAGCACGTTATCAAGCTTGATCATAAGTTTATCGGCGGCTTTCAGAAGCGGATCCTGACCGGGTAACTGCACTTTCAATAAAGATAACTGGGGATCCATGCGCCGATCGCGCCAGAATCCGGTCCAGTCATCCTGCCATTCGTTGGATTGTTTGAAGGTGCCCAGGTAACTGTCCATGTCGAAACCATAGTGGCGTTGTCGGGTACTGTGGTGCAAAGATGCCAGGCCGCGCCCCATCCTCTCCTGCCAGTCCACTGCCGGGGCTCCATCACCAGAAAGTCCTCATCGTGGTAGAGCGGTTTCGGGACTGTTAACGTTCTGGTGCGCGACAACAACTTCAGGGCTTTGAATTCCGCAGCATACATGCCCGCGATGCTGTCTCTTCGATGGGTTTTAACAAAGATTTCACGCTGGTCTGTCAGAGTAACCAGATAGGACTCATTAATACTGCAGCCCATCGCCAGACACATACTTGCAACCGGCACGGCCAGCTCCAGAGCGCTGTCGAGTAAGTGCTCGATAATTCTAGGGTTCATCACTTGAATATTATGGCAATAATTTCAGACAAAAAAACCAGGCAATGCCTGGTTTTTAATGCTACCCATAAGTTTGTATTTAAGCGGGATTGAGACCGCGGTCACACTCCCCATAATCAGGGGCCGTATTATTTGGAATCCATTCAATAGCAAGCCCA
>JAHEHN010000061.1:6231-6661 GCA_024644515.1 Gammaproteobacteria bacterium | reverse complement strand
GATGCGGCCTATTTTTACCAGATTCATCTCGTCGCCATCGAAGCTGTCGGAATAACCAGCCTGTTCCGAATCGCCGAAATGTACAAGTTCACCACTGGCTTTATAACACCAGCCGTGGAAAGGGCACATAAACAGCTTTTTGTTGCCCCGGCTGCAGTTCTCCACCAGGGCGCCGCGATGGGCACAGGCATTGATATAAGCGTTAATAGTCCCTGTCGCATCACGATTGACGATCACCGGCTGCCGCCCGATATAGGTAGTGATAAAGTCGTTGGGATCCGCTATCTGGCTCTCGTGGCACAAAAAGACCCAGGATTTCCCGAAGATATATTTCATCTCGAGTTCAAACAGGGCCGGATCGGTAAATATGTTGCGGTCTACCCGATATATACCCTTGTCCGGTCGCTCATCAATATAGGAACTGAAGTCG
>JAHEHN010000061.1:0-6221 GCA_024644515.1 Gammaproteobacteria bacterium | reverse complement strand
CTGAAGTCGATTGTCTCAGTCATCGTCAAGTCACTCCATTTTTCGAAACTTCAAGCTGGCGCGAGTCCAGAAATTTGTCGTAGTGGATATGTTTAGTGCCCAGGCCACAGGATTGTAGCCGCGCAAGAGCAGCATCAATCATAGGTGGTGGACCACAGAGATAAGCATGGCTGGCATCAATATCAAAACCAGCATAATCCCGATCCAGAAATTGGGTTACCATACCCCGGGCACCCGTCCAGGCGGAGGGCTCGGGTTCTTCTGACAGCACAGGAATAAACCGGAATTCACTGGCCCATTGTTGTCTAATCGATTCCAGCTGCTGCAGGCAGTACAGGTCGTGTGTCTGTCTGGCGCCAAAAAAGAAAGCCACAGGCCTTTCGATGTTTTTATTCAAACAATCCTCGAGAATGGACAGTAGAGGCGCCATACCACTACCACCGGCAACACATAGGATGGGCACGTCGGCGGGCCGCAACCAGAATGAACCCTGTGGACCATGCAGTTCAAAACGCTCTCCCCTCCTGTCCTGCGCAAACAGCCACTGGGTATACTCGCCGCCAGACACATTGCGGACCATAAATTCGAGCTGCCTGGTTCCGCCGTCAACCGGAGCATTGGCAAAGGAATAACTGCGATGCCGAGCAAAGCCGGGCAAGCCAATATCGGCAAATTGCCCCGCCCTGAACGTCATGGGGCGGTCTATTTCCGCAGAGACCTTCATAATATCGTGGGTCAAATGTTCTGTTGCGACAATCGTGCCCATGCATTTAGCAGGCACCGATGCTTCCGAGTCATCATTCAGTTCAACATCGACACTCACTTCGCTCTTAAGCAGGCATTGACAGGCGAGGATATAGCCGTCTGCCAGTTCCGCCGGTGTGAGGGTAAGAGAAGCGTCGATCAGCGACCTGACATCGCCCCTCGTGAGCCGACACTTACAATTACCACAGGTACCCACAGTGCAGTGATGGGGAAAAGCGAGCCCGGCAGCTAGAGCGCCCTGTAGTAGGGTCTGGTCACTGGCCACTTCGAAGGTCTCGCCCAGAGGCTCCACCGTCGCCAGGCGTGGTTCAAATTGACTTTTTATCTTGTGAATTAATTTCCCGAACACAACCGTGTCACCTATTGTTCAATAGCTTACTGTCCCGCCTCGGTATTGAGCCAGTTCGGCCAGTTAGCCGCACGATTCGCCTCCCTGGCCAGTTCCCTTTCTTCGTCTGTTGCGTGTGTCAGGTCCCAGTCCTTCAATCGCGGTTGGGCAATATGGGAAAACCATACTGGAGGAAGCAGGCCGGCAAGAAAGCACAACAAAATACTGGGCATCTGCGGGCCATCTACTTTCGGCTGCAGGCGATAGAACGGCAGGTAGGAGTCCATGTGGTGGTCGTTGTGGTTGGTTATTTCAAATGACAGCTGCCGACTGATCGGTTTGAGATGATTCCAAAGATGCTGCTGACCGTAATTGCTGCCCAGCACACGCACCAGGCCGTAGTGCTGGTAATAATTGAACATCTCCACCAGTAACTTAGCCGTGACAATACCCGCCAGGGCGGCCAGGGCGGCTGCGGGGCCGGCAAACCAGGCGCAAATGCCCAATAACACTGCCAATTGTAAGAGCGCCTTGAACAGGCGCCCTCTCGGGTGCAACAAACTCACATTCCGTCTTTTGCAGCTCTCTTTCTCTA
This sequence comes from Gammaproteobacteria bacterium, assembly GCA_024644515.1. GTDB lineage: Bacteria > Pseudomonadota > Gammaproteobacteria > Pseudomonadales > Pseudohongiellaceae > Eutrophocola. The sequence continues at coordinate 4,533 of JAHEHN010000061.1, read as the reverse complement.
ACTTGAGAAAATCCCCAAAAGAACCCGCTGTGGCACGAAAAACAAAGCCGTATACGGTCTCACCACGCCTTGCAGTATCTGAATCTTTCGGCGTAGCCAGATGGATGTGATGGGTATGCACATGCGCAACATCACGTGTGGGGTCTGCATAAAAGGTACCCAGTATCGTCGCACAGGCCCGGGCAAAACGACCACGCCTGTGCATCAACTCGTGATTGACCGGCAGGTTCGGTACCGCTCCCAGCCAACCCAATGTCAAAATCGCGCCCAACCACTGACCGGGCGCTATAGATCCAGCGGTTGCCGCCCAATGTATAAAGGCAGCGTAAACCGCAAACATGAGTAGAACATGCAGATATAGGGGTACATCTGCCAGGATAGGGTAACGTATCGCCCGAGGCTGATAGTCATAGGACAGCAGCATATCCAGAATCAACAGGGGAATAAATGTACCCACCCCCAGAAAGACCCAATAGCCCCCCCAATAAAAGCCCAAAACCCCACACATTACGACTGCCGTGGCGAGATAATAACGCAAATAGTCCATCGGAATTCACCTCCAGTTCAATTCAAAACCGCAGCACGGCCTTCAGCACCGTGCCATTCTCGGCATCCCTGATGGCATCACTGATATTTTCAAAATCGTAATAGGTCACCAGTTTATCCAGCGGGAAACGCCCCTGCTTATACAGTTCGACGATACGCGGAATGAAGATGTCCGGAATGCTGTCGCCTTCAACAATACCGCGCAGTGTCCGCCCGAACAGAATATTATTCATGTCGATAGCGCACTCAGTACCCAGTGGCGCGGCCCCAATTTGCCCACAGACTCCGGTCAAGGTCAGACAATCCACCGCCTGCCGGGTCACCTGCGGTAAACCGGTACACTCCAGCGAGTAGTGTGCGCCCGTGCCAGTTATAGACTGAACAGTTTCCACCGGGTCGGCATCGGCCGGGTTTATGGTGTGGGTCGCACCCAATTCCCTGGCCATAGCCAAGCGATCCGGATTCATATCCACGGCAATAATCTGGGCACAACCGGTTAAAAAGGCACCCATCACGGCCGCCAGCCCTACCGGCCCACAGCCGAATATTGCGATGGAGCTACCCGCAGAGGGATTCAGGGCGTTCATGACGGCGCCGGCGCCGGTCTGTATACCACAGCCCAGCGGACCCAGTAGTTCGATATCTACATCTTTCGGCACTTTGACAATATTTTCTTCCGCTGCCAGCGCGTGAGACGCAAAGGATGATTGATTGAAGAAATTTCCGTGCACCACCTCGTCGCCTTTGCGCAACGTGGTGGAGCCATCTTCACGCGTACAGGAAAAGTTGAGCGGAAACAACTCCAGGCAGTAAACAGATTTACCTTCCTGGCAGGGATGGCAATGCCCGCAGCTCAAATAACTGAGGACCACATGGTCGCCTACTTCGACCTTGGTCACGGCCGATCCCACTTTCTCGACCACGCCTGAGCCTTCGTGTCCGAAAACCACAGGCATAGGAATGGGATAATACTGATCGCGACAGATAATGTCGGTATGGCATATGCCCACTCCGGCTATACGCACCACTACTTCATTAGGGCGAGGCTCATCCAGTTCCAAGTCTTCGATAAGGAACTTACCCGACTGTTCACGCATAACCGCGGCTTTGACTTTCATAACTGTAGTCCGTAGTTTTTTATTTTATTAACCAGATGGTGTGTATGTACTCAGGGAGCAGTAGCCTCAGAAGCCGGCACACAAATAATACCATTTTTCAGTGTGACGGTATAGATCTTCAAGGGAATCTGGCAGGGAAAGGAAACCGCCTCCCCATTGGTAATATCAAATGCCCCGCCATGGAAGGGGCACTCTATTTCGTGCCCGTCCTGATAGCCGTCTGTCAACAGGGCCATGCCGTGGGTGCAGGTATTATCGGTGACGTAATAAGCACCCTCGTGTAGATAGACCGCCAGCGGCGGAAAACCGTCCGCCGTGATAGCCAGAGGCGCACCCTCGACTACTTCTTCCGTCTTACAGAGTATGACCAGGTCACTCATGTTGGATAATCTCCCAATTGTTTTTTAACAGCCGACCTATTGCGCATACATACCCATGGGGCCGTCCTGCAGGTTGACTATTACCGACTTCGTTACGGTGTAGTGGTTGAGCACATCAAAACAAAATTCCCGGCCAAAGCCACTTTGCTTGTAGCCCCCGATGGGCATACCGGATTTCAGGTTATAATAACGGTTAATCCACACCGTGCCTGTTTGCATACCTCTGGCAATTCGGTGCGCCACTCCGATATTTTGCGTCCATACACCGCCTGCCAACCCGTAGTTGCACTCATTGGCCAGGCGAATTACCTCTTCTTCATCTCTCCAGGTGATGGCACAGGTCACCGGACCAAATATTTCCTCCTGGGCAATACGCATGTCATTAGTCACATTGCTGAATATAGTCGGCTGGATAAAATTCCCCTGATCCAGACCAGCACCCGAAGCACGGCTGCCACCAGTCACCACACTTGCACCCTCCTGCTGGCCCAGTTCCAGGTAAGAGCACACTTTGTCACGCTGCATAACCGAGGCTTGTGGCCCCATTTGCGTTTCGATACTCGCCGGATCGCCCAGACGGACACCTTCGAGCGAAACTTTCAGCCGCGCCAAAAACTCCTCCTGAATAGACTCGTGCAGGAACAACCTGGACCCGGCCAGGCAAATTTCACCCTTATTCAGTACCGTTGACATGGTGGCGCCCTCGACCGCTGCTTCAAGATCAGCATCGGGGCAAACAATTTGCGCGGATTTTCCGCCCAGCTCCAATGTCTGGGGAATAATATTGCGCGAGGCATACTGAATAATTTTCTGAGCGGTGGGAACAGAACCCGTAAAGGCCACTTTTCTTACATCCGGATGTATCACCAGGGGCTCGCCCACATCGGCACCATAGCCGGTTACAACATTCACCACACCGGGAGGCAGAATATCAGCCATTTCCTGGAAAAATTCCATAACTGACAGACAGACGCTCTCCGCCGGTTTAATCACAACGGTATTACCCGCAGCAATGGCCGGGGCTATTTTACTGGCCATCATCAGCAGGGGAACATTCCAGGGAATTATCTGGGCACATACGCCAATGGGCTCACGATGCACCAGCCCGATGGCATCGGGGTAGTCCAGTGTTTCACCGTGAAGATGGAAGGCAGCGCCGGCAAACAGCTCAAATTGAGCAATGGTCTGGGGCAGGTCAAAATTGAGCGATTCGCGCAGAGGCTTGCCGTTATTCAGCGTCTCCAGCATCGCGTAGTCTTCCAGGCGAGCCTTCAATCGCCTGGCAATTTCCACCATCAGTTCCTGCCTTTCGTTAGGAGAGCTCTGCGACCAACTGCTAAAAGCTTTTGTCGCGGCTGCGACGACCCGCTCCACATCACGCTCATTGCCAGCTGCAATACGCGACAGGACCTGCCCGTTACAGGGGTTCATCAGGTCGATTGTTTTTCCGCTGTCTCCTGACACCCATTCACCGTCAATAAAGTGCCCGTACTGTGGTTGATACAAGGATTCTCGAGCTTGATCTGTATTAGACATTTTTACTATCTACTCCGTATTCGGCAATAAACGTGCTAGTTTGTGGCCCGTGTGGCTACAAGTTTCCTGCTTTTAGCAATTCGGTCAGCTCTGCCCAGCCGGTCCCGGCCAGCCTTGCCCCCGCCAGATAAGCTTCGGGAGCGGTATTGTATGGCGGGCGACATGGCCCCGCGTTCATCCAGCCCGCCGCATTAATTCGCTCTTTCTCCAACTGAATGTTATAGCGGGAAAACTCGGGGAAGCCGCCCGGTGGAAACAGGTTTGACAGTACGGACATCAGGCGCGGGTATAGGGCGTCCGGCGTGGTCCAGTCGCCCGTACTGACTGCCTCCTTGATGATATCGCGCCAGTGAATTGTCAGTTCGGGGCCGGTGCAGGCGCAGGGCGACCAAAAGGCCGTGTGAAACTCCGGGTCCATTCTGGCCGCGTCCTTATGATCAAACTCCAGCGGCAAAAAACGGATCTGTTTACGGGAAACCATCGTATGCAGCTGCAACTGCGCTATGTTGATATATTTACAGCTGACAACTTGCGGTATATCCGCAACCTGCGCCCAGAAGGGCGTCGGGAAAGCAAATTTAAACGCCTCGGGGTTGGCGTATATACAGATAGCCATTTCCGGCACCGCTTCGGCTACATCTTTATAGAACCGCACGGCCCCGGGCACATCAAGCTCCTGCCACATTGGCACACCCAGCATGGTGCCGTCTGCACCGATATCCCGGGCATGCCTTAACTGCATAATAGTTTCACGGGTATTGAGGGTGGTCACACCGGCAAAAATGGGAACACGCCCTGCAGCGGCCTCGACCATAACCTCGGCCATCTTTTTCTTTCGTCCCAGGTCAGGGTAGCACCTTCACCAAAAGTACCCTGGCACATAATTCCATCGACGCCGGCTTCAATCAAACCGTTAACAGCGCCAGCGACCTCGTCATAGTCCACGGAATTTT
>JAHEHN010000058.1 GCA_024644515.1 Gammaproteobacteria bacterium | reverse complement strand
CGGAATCTTTTCTGCCTTCCGCAGAACGCTATGATCTGGCAACAAGAATTGATCGCTGGGTACTGGACGCCATGTTTAGCTGGTTTAACAAGTATCCCGATCAACTTGATGAACTGGAAATGTGTGCAGTAAATCTGTCTGGGCAATCTCTGAGTGATGAAAAATTTCTCAATGAAATCGTTGAACAGTTATCCAGTTCAAACATCTCCGCAGAAAAAATTTGTTTTGAGATTACCGAGACCGCGGCCATTCTTAATCTGGCCAAGGCAAGCCAGTTTATCAAGACATTGAAGCGCCTGGGTTGCAGTTTTGCCCTTGATGATTTCGGTAGCGGGCTATCTTCATTTGCTTATCTGAAAAGTCTGCCGGTGGATTTTGTCAAGATCGATGGCTTTTTCATCAAGGATGTTGTGACAGACCCGGTTGATCTGGCTATGGTTAAAGCCATTAACGATATGGCCCATGCCATGGGCAAGCTGACCATTGCCGAGTTTGTGGAAGATAACGAAATATTACAAAAGCTCGTTGATTTGGGCGTGGATTATGTGCAAGGTTATGGTATTGCACAGCCGGCGCCCCTGATTAATGAAGCTACAAGATAACGAACACGACTCAACCCATTCATTTATCACCTTAAACCAGATAAACCACAGTTATGCGGAAGGCTCGCAGCAGCATCGTGTGCTGGAAAAGGTGTCACTGCAGATCAGTAAAAGTGAAAAAGTAGCATTGCTGGGACGCAGTGGTTCAGGCAAGTCCACCTTGCTCAACCTGATCAGCGGTATCGACTTGCCGGAACAGGGAACAGTGACACTCAATGGACACAATATCTCTGCGCTGAATGAAACCCGGCGTACCTTGTTTAGACGTCAGCATATCGGCTTCATCTACCAGTTTTTTAATCTTGTCCCCAGTCTTACTGCTGTTGAAAATGTTGCCCTGACACTTGAGCTCAATGGCATGGCGTCCGCAGCAGCCAGAGAAAAGAGCATGGCATTATTGTCGAGACTGAAAGTGGCGGATAAGGCCGCCAGTTTTCCTTCCCGCTTATCCGGAGGTGAACAACAGCGCATTGCCATTGCCAGAGCCCTGGTTCATTCCCCGGATATTGTTCTGGCTGATGAGCCCACCGGAAATCTGGATGCAAAAACAGGTGAAGATGTACTGCAGGTGCTTCATGACATCCTCGATGAAAGTAAAAGCTCTCTGTTGCTGGTGACTCACAGTCTTGCTGTTGCCAGAACTGCCAGCAGGGTTCTCACTTTGGAAAACGGTGCCATCTCGGAGCGAGATGGTGACTTTGCCTGGTGACTTATATGAGGACAAAGTGATTACCGGCACAGGATTACTATGGCGTAGTGCAATGCGTTATGCCTTGCAGCGACCCTGGCAAACTGTCCTGAACATACTTGGCATTACTGTCGGTGTGATGATGGTAGTGGCAGTTGATCTTGCCAACAACAGCGCAAGGGAAGCATTCGACAAGTCTCTGGAACTGCTTAGCGGGCAGATCTCTCATCAGATTAGCGGTGGTTCCGATGGTCTGCCTGATGCGCTTTTTACGCGCGTAAAGACTGAGCTGGGTCTGCAAAAAGCCGCCCCCTCACTGAGTGGTGAGGTAAGAGTTAATGGGCAGGAACTGACCCTGCTTGGTATTGATGTCATCAGCGAAGCGGCAATGCAACGTAGCCGCCCTGGACTGCCTGATCAGGTTTTTGCGGTAACCGGTAATTTCATCGCCGCTATTGGCCGCACACGTAGCGTGGTTATGGAAGAAAGCCTCGCACAATCCCTTGGCCTTGAAGCAGGCGATACTTTCACCTTAAGTACCATGAACGCTTCACATCAGGCTGAACTTGCTGCCGTATTTGAAAGCGCCGATGCAACGCTAGCGGAGAACCTTGTTCTTGCTGACATCGCCGCTGCACAAAAGTTGCTGGATCGGCCAGGACGCCTTGATACCATAGATTTGACCCTGGATGACGAAGCAGTGGCTCAGTTGCGCAGCTGGTTGCCGGCAAATCTTATGTTGGTTGAAGTACCGGGGCGCAATGACAATCTGCAGCAGATGAGCGAGGCTTTTCATATTAACCTGCTGGCCATGAGTCTGTTGTCATTACTGGTCGCCGGATTGCTGATATACAACACGGTCACCTTGTCGGTAATTCAGCGTCAACAAACCCTGGGAATATTCAGAGCCCAGGGCGTTACCCGGCAGCAGGTTTTTACTCTGGTGATTCTTGAGAATGCTGCGCTGGGATTGATCGCCAGTGTGTTGGGCGTAGTTGCAGGATTTTTGCTTGGTCGTTTCCTGGTTTCCATGGTGACGGCGACGATAGACAATCTATACTTTAATCTTCCCGTTAAGAGTTTTTTTGTCGATCCCTGGGTGTTACTGAAGGGTCTGGTATTGGGCATGCTGCTAAGCATCGCCTCAGCTGTCCTGCCCGCTATGCGGGCTGCCCTGAGCCGGCCAGTCACCTTGCAGCATCAGGCCGCCGTCAACAATGAATGGCAAAGAAAGATCCATTTGCTGGCACTGCCCGGGATACTTTTACTGCTTGGGGGACGCTTAATGCTGATACCGGAATACGGCTCCCTGATTACAGGTTTTGTCGCACTGACATTAATGGTATTTGGGTTTTGCCTGCTGGTGCCTGGTCTGCTTTATTTACTGTTACAGTTATTACTGCTGATAAGTCAGCGCTGGATTGGACTTCCCGGGGTCATGGCTTTACGTAATGCAAGCAGCGCCATTAATCGAACTGGCCTGGCTGTTGCAGCCTTGTGCGTGGCTGTTTCTGTCACAGTTGGTGTTGGTGTTATGGTGGGGAGTTTTCGGGGCACGGTAATTATCTGGCTGGAACAGTCACTGCCCGGAGATATGCAGCTTTCGGCAGCGTCTGCCGATACTCTGCGAGAGGGATTTCCCGATGAGCTGCTTGATGAGCTCTACCGCATTGATGGCATTGAGGAATACTATTTTTCGGTTCTGCAACAGGTGGAATCAGAATTTGGACCGCTGCGTTTGGGTGTCAATGCCATTCCCGCGATTGAAAAGTTTTACCTCAAGGAAACCAGCCCGGATGGCTTGACTGCTTTTGATACAGGACAGGGTGTTTTTATTTCCGAGCCACTGGCATACCTGCAAAAAATAGAACTTGAGGATTCCGTCAGCCTGTTAACAGAAAGTGGATTAAGACAGTTTCCTGTAAAAGGCATCTTTTTTGATTACACCTCCGGCATCGGCATGGTGCAAATGCATGACTCCCTGTATGAAGGATACTGGGCGAGCCAGCCCCGTACTCGTTTGTCACTGAAAATAAATCCGCTGAGTAATGAGGATGTTGTGGAAACGGCGGTTCGCGAAATTTTATCTACTTATGACAATGGTTTTACCCTGGTTTCTAACCGACAACTAAGAGAAATAACCCTGCAAATCTTTGACAGAACATTTGCCATTACCAATGTTCTTCGACTATTGGCGATCCTGGTGGCATTCATTGGCGTAGTTTCAACCTTGATGGCCTTGCAACTGGAAAGACTGCGCGAGTTTGCCATTTTGCGTGCAACGGGAATGACGCCATGGCAAGTAAGTTCATTAATTCTGAAACAAGCAGCCGTGCTTGGAATATGTGCCGGTGTACTGGCATTACCTTTGGGGTTAATGATGTCAGAGGTGTTAATTGATGTAATTAATCGGCGTTCGTTTGGTTGGTCCATGCAGCACTTTTTGCCGGAGTCTGTATTAATCGAGGGATTTCTGCTGGCCCTGATAGCTGCTCTGCTTGGTGGGCTTTATCCTGCCTGGCGTGCCGCTAAAATTATGCCTGCCATGGCACTCAGGGAAGAATAGCACCAATAAAAAACTTCAGAGTGCAGGGTACCTGAGGAGTTAAATGCAAAATAAAAGTGAAATTTTCGTAGGTCGGATAAGACCGGCCAGGTCGCCATCCGACGAAGATAATTCAAATCTACCATGAGGCTGTAGTGAATAAACGCTTTTTTTTAATGTCTCTGCTATTGCTGCTGGCTTGCAGTAATGGGGAAGAGGAAAATCCCGGACAACGACTGTCTGCTGCAGAGGTGCTTGGCAGTAGTGATGTCGAGGGTTTTTTGCGTGCCAGTGAACCACGCCGTTTTAATTTTCCTCAGGACCATGCCGCGCATCCGGGGTTCCGCAATGAGTGGTGGTATTTCACTGGAAATTTGGAAACACCGACCGGTAGACGCTTTGGTTACCAGGTGACATTTTTTTCCAGCGCTATCAGGCCTGATGCTGATGATAACTGTGGAGTTGGCAATGCCTGGTGTACTAATGCCATCTGGATGGGACATGCAGCAATCAGTGATATTAGTTCTGAAACGCATATGGCAGCAGAAATTTTTTCGCGCCAGGAACCCGGCCTGGCGGGAGCCACACTGAATCCCTTTCGAGTCTGGATTAACGACTGGCAGCTTTTTTCTGCGGACAATGAGTTTCCCTGGGAGCTGGAAGTAATTACTGATGAGTTTGCCTTGTCACTAAACCTGATGGCTGAAAAAAGTCCTGTCCTGCAGGGAGCAAATGGACTCAGTCAGAAAACCCCTGAAGCGGGTAATGCCTCCTACTATTATAGCGTTACCCGAATAGATACCCGGGGGCAGGTTTATCTGGATGATCAGCGCCATGAGGTAAATGGTACCAGTTGGCTTGACCGGGAATGGAGTACCAGTGCGCTGGGGGCAGACCAAACAGGTTGGGACTGGTTTTCCCTGCAGCTCGATGACGGTAAGGAACTGATGTATTACCAGCTAAGGGATACTAATGGTAATGCTCATCCCAATAGTGGAGGCAACCTTACCAGCCTGATGGGAACACAAAGTGCAATCACACCTGAACAAATGCGTCTGGAGGAAGAAACTTACTGGCAGGCACTGGATGGCAAGCAATATGCGATTGGCTGGCATATGATTTTTCAGGAGAATGACTGGATCATACGTGCCGTGTTTGAGGATCAGTTAATGGATGTAACTTTTCAGTATTGGGAGGGCGCCGTGGAAATACTTGATAGCTCAAGTGGCGCGGTTGTGGGCCGTGGCTACCTGGAGATGGTCAGGTAGGTAGGCCCGAATCAGAATTGAAACCTTAGCGTTTGCGCAACCAGCGCCGCAGTACCCGATTCCACCACATGGTTACCCCGGTCACAAACATGGCCGCCGGAGCCAGACCAAAAAATGCCCATACCGCTTTAACTGACTGATCACACAAGCCGGGACCGTCGCAGGGAAGCCCGATACCATTAACCCGGCCAAAGTGCAGAAAAGCCAGCCAATAGAGGACGCTATCTATGAGGCGTCGACCAGCATTCTCTTCGGTAACGGGCTGAATGCGATCGGCGAAAGCGTGAAAGGAATCCGGGAAGCACAGATAAATACCGCTAAGTGAAAATATCAGGAGAAAGCCAAAGCTCCAGAACCCCATCATGCTATGCAAATCCCAGTTAAGCCTTTTCCAGCCAAGATCCGTTCGAACTTTTAAACTGCGGCGCCAATGCGCTACCCCGGGCCACCAGATCACTATCCCGGTCAGTATTACCAGAGTCACAGCCATGGCAGCAACTCCGTTTATTTTTCGACCTGTGGGTCCGGCAAGGAAATTATCATGAATCTGAATCAGATTTGTCACCATGTTTACACCGGTTTCCACTGCGCTACCCACATCCTCGCCGGTACGTGGATCATACAAACGTTTTCTGACTCTATTATCCCGTTCCAGCCAGATGATGACGGCCTGATCACGGTTACCCGCCCGATAGAAACGCGAAACACTGTAGCCAGGGTTGGCGTTTTCTGCTGTTTCCTTTAAACGGGCATCACTGAGCAGCGCACTGGTAGAAGAGGAAAGTATTGGTTCAGGGGTAAAAATGACGTAGAGCTCGTTTCGATAAACGAGAACACTGCCAGTGATGCTGATGAAAAAGATATACAGGCCCAGGCTGATACCGCTCCATAAATGGATCTGGAACAGCATACGGCGAAACGGCATTTTCTGCGGATGACGGAGCCAGCGTTGCTAGGGTGAGGAAGATGTTTTGTTATTCATCCTTTCATTATCAGGCAAATCGACAGTCATGTGGTTTGCCTGAGATCAAATTTTAAACATGCAGGAAAAATTAACAGGGAATCGATAGCTTAAATCCGAAACCTATTTCCTGCAAAAATTATTCTGTGACACTGTGGGCTTATTCCGCGGAGTCAGTTTTTCGCTGCCGCGGACCATTCAGGGCAGTACCGATAAACGAGTAGCGAATGATCTTTTCATAACTCCAGAATAACAGTGCCGCAGTGATACCCAGTATCAACGGGAACTTGATTGACCAGTGCCAAGGCACCTGCATCAGCAGGGTCTGCAGGAATAAAATTAATGGAAGGTGGGCGATATAAATCCAGTAAGAGGCATCCGCAATATAACGTCGCAACTCACTTTTTTTACTAAAAAACTGCATGCCTGTGCCGATCAGGGCAAAAATCCAGCACCAGGAAGCAAAGGCATAGATCAAGGCAAAAGTAAGCTTTTCTCTATCGGGAACGTCAACATAAACGAACGCAGGATAGGTTAAATGCGAAATACTCAAAACGGTTAATGCCAGCGCCAGCACAAAATAAAAGGGCCAGTGGGATTTAAGAATTTCCAGGCACTCCCGTTGCCGATCAAATAACCAGCC
>JAHEHN010000055.1 GCA_024644515.1 Gammaproteobacteria bacterium | reverse complement strand
AACCCATGACTGGCATTGATGCTGGCCAGATTAAGCCACTGTGATCTGTGTCCCCTGACCGTGTGCTTGATACTGATGGTTTTTTCGGCAAGATGGGATAATGCCTCAGCCAGCTGCAGTGATTCCTGCGGCGGATGATTACACAGTATTTCCCGGGGAATACTTTGTCCCTGCCGTTCCCTGAGATAATACTGGGCAATGAAGGCCTGCATGATCTCGGCGGGTTCCTTTTCCAGGACAAAGCGCGGGTAGAAGTTTTTGTTCCCCAGCACCCGTCCGGCCCTGACAAAAATCACATGGATACAAACAACGCCTGATTCCTGAGCCATGGCAATGACATCAACATCGCCTTTTTCACCGGACACAAACTGGCTTTCCTGAATTATCCTCAGGTCTTTTATTTGATCCCTGATAACAGAGGCTTCTTCAAATTTTAGTTCACTGGACAGCGAGTCCATTCTTGCGGTCAGTTCATCCCGAATCTGATCGTTCTTACCTTCGAGAAACATCACCGAATGACGCACATCATCGGCGTAGGATTCGGGAGAGGTCAGGTTTACACAGGGACCTGAACAGCGTTTGATCTGATATTGCAAACACGGACGCGTGCGGTTTTTGAAATAGCTGTCCTGGCACTGCCGCACATGAAATATTTTTTGTAACAGGGCAAGACTTTCGCGCACCGCCCCGGCGCTGGGGAAAGGGCCAAAATAACGACCTTTCTTTTTTTTGCTACCGCGATGAAAATCCAGCCTTGGATAGCTGTCTTCGGAGGAAAGGTAAATATAGGGATAGGATTTGTCATCCCGCAACAGAATATTATAGGGAGGTCTCTTTTCCTTGATGAGATTCTGTTCAAGTAACAGCGCTTCGATTTCACTGCCAGTAATAGTAATTTCAATGTCGGCAATTTTGCTCACCAGAGCAATGGTTTTATTATCAAGGCCGCTGCCGCGGAAATAACTGGTGAGTCGTTTTTTAAGATTTTTTGCCTTGCCAACGTATAGCACCTCTGCGTCTTCATCGAGCATACGGTAGACGCCGGGGCGTGAACTGGTATGTTTCAGAAAATTGCTGGAGTCAAATAAGGCTGGTGTTGGAGAAGTATCTGTCATGGTGGAATGATACACGAAGCAGGCAACGGCGAAATGTCAGATTATTCGAACCTCTGGAGTCAGCACAATACCAAACTTGTCTTTCACTGACTTCTGGATACGCTCGGAAAGGTCAACAAGTTCGGCACCGGTAGCCTGGCCATAATTAACCAGTACCAGAGCATGATCCTCATGTACCCCGACATCGCCTTCCCGATAGCCTTTCCAGCCGGTCTGATCAATAAGCCAGGCCGCAGCCAGCTTGACGGATTTGTCATTGGCGTAGCCAACAATATCAGGATAGCTTTTTTTTAACGCAGAAAATTCTGCCAGAGGAATTTCTGGATTCCAGAAAAAACTGCCGGCATTACCAAGACGTTTAGGGTTGGGCAACTTACTGCGACGAATTTCACACACTGTTTTGCTGACCAGTTGCGGTGTAATTTCATCAGCAGAATAGCCTTCAAGTGCTTTGGCAAGAGCAGCGTAGCTCGTATTTAGGTGCGGTGCTTTTCTGAGGCCGAAAGTCACGCTATAAATAATGAATTGATCTTTTAATTCCTGTTTGAAAACTGAATTGCGATAGGAAAAATGACACTCTTCATTAGTGAAGGTCCTCAGCTCACCGTTGGCTATCTCAAGAGCCTCGAGCGAAACCATGACATCACAAAGCTCGACGCCATAAGCACCAATATTCTGCACTGGCGCAGCCCCGACTGTACCTGGAATAAGCGACAGATTTTCCATGCCATAATAGTTTTGTTCCAGAGACCACTGCACAAAGTTATGCCAGTTTTCACCACAGCGGGCTTTGACATAATAAAAATCCTCATCTTCACTGATCAGTTCCTTGCCGCGGACATTAATTTCAATAATCAGCCCTGGATAGTCTTCCTTAAATAACAGGTTGCTCCCCTGCCCGATCAGCATAAAGGGGATTTCCTTATGGCTGGCAAATGCCAGCGCTTCACGCAGACAATCAAGGCCGGTTGCATTGACGAAATAACGGGCATGGGCCGACACATGGAATGTATTGAAATCTTTCAGATTAAAATTGTCGAGTATTTCCATAAAGTAAAACTATCTCAAGGCCGGGACCAACCATGGCGAGTGGCAAGGCTTTCCAGCAGTTTTAAGGAAGCATCTTCAATCAGATCAAGGACCAGTTCAAACCCATCCTCGCCACTATAATAAGGATCGGGGACTTCTATCTGAACACTGCTACCGTGCTCAAGGAAGAGTGAAATCTTATGCTGCTGATCCGGTGCGCTCATGGCCAGCAGATCATGCAGGTTTTGTTTGTCCATGGCGAAGATATAATCAAAGTCTTCCATATCCTGCGGAGTCACCTGGCGTGCGCGTAAGGCAGACATATCATAATTCCTGTGACTGGCTGCCAATGTGGCACGTTTATCGGGGGCGTGCCCGATATGCCAGGAACCTGTGCCAGCAGAATCTACTTCTATATAACCCTGAAATTTTTCAAGCTGGGCTTTTTCCTTAAATACTACCTCGGCTGTGGGTGATCGGCAGATATTGCCAAGGCAAACCATAAGTATTTTTACTTTTTCGGGATTCATGTTTTGAGGTTTCGGATAGTTAATTTTTTACTGAATCAGGCGCTCATCAGACGTCTGACTTTTTCAAGGTCTTCCGGCGTATCGACTCCGGCAGGGATTTCTGCGCAGGCTTTTTGAATATGTATCCTGACACCGTTCGCCATGGCTCTTAATTGCTCAAGCTGTTCAGTTTTTTCCAGTTCGCTTTGCTGCCAGTTAACAAAATCATGCAGTACTTTAACGCGGTAAGCATAAATGCCGATATGTCGTTTGTACTTTAGATGAGGTTTATCATGGGTGAATTCATTTCGGGGAAAAGGAATGGGCGCTCTGGAAAAATATAAGGCATAGCCTGCATCATTGGCGACAACTTTTACATTATTGGGATTTAACACATTATCATAACCGGTCACCTCTTCAAACAAAGTGCAGATCTGTGCATCTGGATGTCCCGCCAGATCATTGGCAACCTGATTAATGACTTCAGGAGGAATCATCGGTTCATCACCCTGTACATTGACCACGATATCTTCATCTTTAAGATTTAGCAGACGAGCCACTTCCTCAATTCGATCGGTACCGGAGTTATGCCCTGCTGAAGTCATGATGACATTGTCCCCCAGCGCCTGGCAGCTATTTCTGATGCGCTCGTCATCAGTAGCAATATAGACCGCATCAGCCTCGCTTGACTGAGCTCGCTCAACCACATGATGCAGCATAGGCTTGCCGGCTATATCGAGTAGCGGCTTTCCCGGTAAGCGTGTTGATTGATAGCGTGCAGGAATAACGACGGTGAAACTCACTTTTTCTTCCTGTTAGCTTTTTCTTCCGGTGTCAGTGGTCTGGCTTCGTTTTGCAGCATGATGGGAATCTCGTCACGCACTGGGTAGGCAAGACTGTCGGGATAGCAGATTAATTCCTTTGCTTCCCTGTCAAAGACCAGCTCTCCTTTGCACAAGGGGCAGGCAAGAATAGTTAAAAGTTTTTTATCCATAGTCAATTTTTTCAGTTAGTCAAAAATCAAAAGGTAGCAAGTTTTTCTATTAACTTGTCCATGAATTCATCAGGGATTCGAGCCGCCACTTTAAGGAACCAGTGTTTATCAGTCGCTATATCCTTGCATTTGGTAGCGTCTTTTTCCGTCATTACCACATCCAGTTCATCGGCAAAGGTAATGTCCTGTTTGGAAAAAAAATGATGATCACTGAAAATGTGTGTAATAATATCAAATCCGCTGGCACAAAGAGAGTTGAAGAAGCGCTCCGGATTACCGATGCCGGCAACTGCATGAACTTTCTTGTTCTTGATCGTGAATAAGGCATCATCTGAAATGGCCAATGATTTGTTGTCAATCAGATGAACAAGATGGGTGGCATCAAGATTCATTTCATAACTGTGATCTGGCAATACGTGATGGGATGGCCCATTACAGACAATGAAATCAACATCATCAAGCCGTTCCGGCTTTTCTCGCAGGGGGCCGGCTGGCAGTAACAGGCCATTGCCAAAGCCCCGCTGCCCATCAAGAACAGCTATTTCTATATTTCGATTCAGCCGGTAATGCTGTAGCCCATCATCACTGATAATGATGTCGCAGTCATAACGGGTTTCCAGCATTTTCACTGCTGCACTACGATCCGGATCAATAATCACCGGGCAATGGGTATGGCGCGCTATCATTAGCGGCTCTTCCCCGGCTTCCCGAAAACTGCTTTGTGGCGTCACTGCAAAGGGGTAAGAAACTGCTTTTGAGCCATAGCCGCGACTAACAATACCAGGAGAATAACCGCGCTGACGTAATTGCTGGGCTACGTATATTACCAGCGGGGTTTTTCCGGTGCCGCCTGCGGTAATATTGCCAACAACAATGACAGGATACTTTGCCTTGTAAGCTTTATCAGAGTTTCTGTAATAGTTTCGCCTCAGGTTGCTAACCAGACCAAAGAGCACGCTCAGGGGGCGCAGACAGCGCACCCATCGTGCGTTTTTGTACCAGGCATTGTTAAGCAGGTTCATGCTTGTAAAACCGATTCATGTCCAGGCATCAGGAAAACTGTAACTGATGTAGTTGTTTGTAGTGACCGCCACTGGCTAATAATTCCTGGTGTGTGCCGTTCTCAACGATCCTTCCTTTATCCAGCACGATAATCATGTCTGCTGATTCGATCGTAGAAAGGCGATGGGCAATAACAAATGTGGTACGCCCCTGCATTAGTGTTTCCAGTGCCAGCTGGATAGCATTTTCGGATTCAGAATCGAGCGCTGAAGTAGCCTCATCGAGGATGAGGATTGGCGCATTTTTCAGTAAAGCTCTGGCAATAGCCAGGCGTTGACGTTGCCCACCGGAGAGCAGAAAACCGTCATCGCCGATGTGGGTATCCAGACCATCTGTCAGTTCTTCGACAAAGCTGAGAGCATTTGCATTAACCAGTGCTTCACGTATTTTTTCATCACTGACATTACGTAATTCCCCGTAGGCAATATTTTCACGGACAGAGCCATTGAACAGCACAACCTGTTGACTCACCAGGGCAATCTGGCGGCGTAAGCTGTGTAGAGTAATATCTGTAGAGTTAATGTCGTCCAGCAGGATTTCGCCAGAGCTTTGTTGATAGAAGCGCGGCACAAGATTCACCAGTGTACTCTTGCCAGAACCAGATTTGCCAACAATGGCAATGGTCTTCCCTGCTTCACAACTGAACGATATATTGTTTAAAACCTGCCCCTCTGCGCCCGCATACGCGAAGCATACATCGCGGAATTCAACCCGCCCATCCAGTGTGTCGATAACTTTGCGGCCCTGATCGGTTTCTGTTTCTTCATCCAGCAAAAGAAAAATCGATTGTGCTGCGGCGAGTCCCTTCTGCACTGCAGAATTGATTTTGGATAACTGACGGATGGGTTTTAGCATGGAGCCTGCAACCACGATGTAAGTCACAAATTCTCCTGGGCTCATGGTTTCCAATACCGCAGGAGACATTGCCAGCCAAAGCAGTACTGACAAGGCTGAAGCCACAAGCACCTGTATAATCGGCGTACTGATTGACTGTACCAGTATCATTTTCAAATTCTGCTTCAGGTTGCGTTCACTGGCTTCGCGAAACTTTTCCCTGACCTGATTTTCAGCGCTGAAGGTTTTGACCACTTTCATGCCCTTCAGTGTTTCAGACAATATATGTGTCACATCGCCCATGGATAGTTGTATGCGATGGCTGTGTTTGCGGAATTTTTTAGAGGCATAGACCACGACAACAGAAATGACTGGCATGATAATCACGAACATCAGAGTCAGCTTCCAGTTCAGGTAAAGCAGAAAAGAAAACAGGGCTATGACGAGGATTCCCTCGCGCAGGATGACTGTCAAGGCATCACTGACGGCCGCACTGATCTGGGTGACGTTGAAGGTTACTGTGGAGAGCAGATGAGCGCTTGTGTTGCGATCATAGTAAGAACTGGGCAAATCAACAAAACGATCCATAAGTTCGATGCGGACCCGATGCACCACATGGTTTGCAATATAGGCCATGTAGTAAGGTCCCAGAAATCCACCTATCCCCCGAAAGCTGACGATTAGGATCAAGGTCAGCGGAATATGCAGGCGTTGTTGTGGGCTGAGTGTTACCCCGGAGTTAATAGTATCCACCAACTCCTGAAGTAAATCGAAAAACCAGATGCTGGCAGCGGAAAAAATAACAAAGCCAAAAATACCCAGCAGAAAAAATACCCTTAAAGGGCGAAGATAGCCCAGCAGTCTTTTGTAGAGGGCAAAACTACCCTGGGTTGGCGCTGTATTTGAGGCCGTTTCCAGAGGTGAAGATGAGGGAGAAGGCGTCGACATTACTCTGACCCCGGTTCCCGCGTGGCAATATTCAGACTGCTGAAGCCAAGCTGGGCGACAGCATCCATTGCCGTCACAACGGACTGGTGTGAGGTATTGGCGTCAGCGGTAATAATCAGTGGAATGGTACTATCTCCCCCGCTTACTTCTGTCACAGTTCGCATCAGGGTTTCAATCTGTGTGTTCACCAGCTGTCGGCCATTCACTGAATAGGAGCCGTTTTCTGCAACCAGGATTTCTATTTCGATGGCTTGAGATTCACTG
>JAHEHN010000050.1 GCA_024644515.1 Gammaproteobacteria bacterium | reverse complement strand
ACGACTCCATCTGCTCCATCTGTCTGAAATATATCAGCCAGGAAATGATCAAATTTTTCTTCTGCAGACGCCATTAATTGAAACCTTCCAATGCTTAAAACTTAAGGACCATTTCCCAATGTATAAGATAATGGCAAATCCAGCCTGATATAACGCAAGAAACAAATGATAAATAAAAACCCAGCCTACCAACAAATAACTTCTTTGGTAATCAATTATATTTTTGTATCTTTTCAATAAGTTAGATGAGGTACGTTTATTAAACCAAAGTACACTGGTTTATTTTTGAGTGGTAGAGAAAGGGAGGGATTGAGATAGGGATAGGAATAGGGATATTTTATTGGTAGTACAAAATGCCGGAATTATTTTTCAGAGTCCGCCTGCTCCAGCATTTCGCTTGCTTCAAGCCACTGTTCTTCCAGAGCTTCAGTGGCAGATACCAAGGCGGCTCTTTCCAGCAGCAAGTTGTTTAACTTGTCTTTCTGACTGTCATCATAGAGGGACCCATCGGCTAACTGCGCTTCAAGTCCAACCAGCTTGACCTGATTATTATTAATTTGTTTTTCCAGAGTAGTGGCTTTGTTGCGCAGGGATTTCAGCTGATTTCTTTTTTCCGCCGCCTGTTGCCTCAGTTCCTTCTTGCTCAGTTTAGTTTCAGTCTGCTTATCCGCATTTTTACCAGCCTTGTAATCCGCTTTGCTTTGTTCCAACAAAAGCTTTTCATAATCATCAAGGTCACCGTCAAACACTTCCAGCTTGCCATTTCTCACCAGCAGAAACTGATCCACGGTATTACCCAATAAATGACGGTCATGGGAAACCAGGATCAGGGCGCCGGTAAACCCCTGAAGCCCAACTTCAAGGCTATGACACATTTCCAGATCAAGATGGTTGGTGGGCTCGTCCAGCAGTAACAGATTGGGTTTTTGCCAGACCACCAGGGCCAATGCCAGTCGAGATTTTTCCCCACCCGAAAAGTGCTTGATAGTTTCAGTAACACGATCACTCTGAAAATCGAAACCACCGAGAAAATTACGTATTTCCTGTTCACGAACCTTAGGGTCCAGGCGCTGCATCAAAAGCATTGGGGTAGCTTCTGTATCCAGCTCATCGACCTGATGCTGGGCACAATAACCAATATTGAGATGATCGGAGCGGTTGATCTCTCCACTCAGCAAGGGCAGTTTATCTGCCAGCACTTTTAACAGGGTAGACTTTCCCTGCCCGTTGGCACCCAGCAGGCCTATCCGGGAATCTGAACGAATATTCATGGAGAAATTTTCAATCAGCGGGGTTTCATAGCCAAAAGCAATTTCTTCACAGGCAAGCAGGCTTGGTGGCAGCTTTGCCGGCTCCAGAAATTTAAACTTAAAAGGCGAGTCTATATGGGCCGGAGCGATCTCTACCATGCGATCAAGTTCTTTTAGCCGGCTTTGTGCCTGCCGTGCCTTGGTCGCCTTGGCGCGAAAACGGCGAACAAACGATTCAATTTCTTTTTTTCGCACCTGCTGCTTTTCATATTCGGCTTGTTGCTGCGCTAGTCGTTCCGCTTTTTGTTTTTCATAATCGCTGTAATTACCGCGATACAAGAATAATTTTTTGTTTTCAAAACTGACAATGTGAGTGACTACAACATCAAGGAAACTACGGTCATGGGAAATTAGTAACAAGGTTCCTTCATAACGCAGTAACCACTGCTGCAGCCATAAGGTAGCTTCAATATCCAGATGGTTGGTAGGTTCATCAAGTAACAATAAATCCGAAGGTGTCATCAATGCCTGGGCCAGATTCAGACGAATACGCCAGCCCCCGGAAAACTCCTGCACCGTACGGGTAAAATCTTCCATCTCAAAGCCCAGCCCAGAGAGTAATTGTTCCGCCCGATTTCTGATTGACCAGGCATGAATCAATTCAAGTTCCGAGTGCAGTTGTGCCATACGCTGATCATCGTGATCCAATTCGGCCTTAATCAGCTGCTTTTCAATTGAACGAAATTTACTGTCTCCATCGATGACATAGTCCAGTGCGCTACGCGAAGACCCGACCGTTTCCTGGTACATCTGTGATTTACGCAGGTCTTTAGGCATATCCAGTTCGCCAGTATCGGCACTGAGCTCCCCCATGAGCAACTTGAACAGGCTGGTTTTGCCAGTGCCATTACGCCCGATAATGCCGATCTTTTGGCCGGAATAGACCGTAAGGTCAACCTCATCCAGCAAAAGCTGACTGCCCAGACGTAATGAAATATCCTGTAGTGAAATCATTGAATTCTTGTTGGGGACGATAGCCCAGGATGGGGAAAGCGGCTATTCTAATGAGCTACGTAAACAAAGCAAATGATCTTGCCGCTTTAATAGTTACGGAACGTTGCCAGACTAAAGACTGATAATGGTAAAACGGTTCATAAAAAATACATTTCATGCATCATGGCGCTCCTCATATAGTTACCTTTTTGCCAACACTGGTAAATACTGTAAAACTGAGATCGCAACCAATAGGAAGGTTTTGCCTGGAATCAACATATTAAAATGCAAAGCTTTCCCCTTTTTATCAATGATAAGATACAACACTTTCTGTAATCCGATAACACAATGAATCTAAGAGAAAAAAATGTCTTAATTCTGCAAGGCGGTGGTGCTCTGGGGGCCTATCAGGCAGGTGCTTATTCAGCACTGCATGAGGCTGGATACGAAATGGACTGGCTTTCCGGGATATCCATCGGCGCCATAAACTCGGCCCTGATAGCGGGTAATCCACCAGAAAAGCGCACGGAAAAGTTAAAAGCATTCTGGACAAAAGTCTCTGCCGGGAAATTCAGTCAGCCTTTACTGCCCGGGCATATTGGCCGCTTATTATTCAATGAATCCAGTGCAGCGGAAGTACTGGCTTTTGGAGCCAATGGACTTTTCAAACCACGCATACCGCCGGTTTTTTATAACCCGCTGGGATTTCAGGATGCGTTGAGCTACTACGATACCTCCCCGCTTCGCGACACTTTGCTTGAACTTGTGGATTTTGAGCGCCTGAACCATGGCGAACCAAGGATCAGTGTTGGCGCTGTTAATGTCACCAGTGGAAATTTTCTCTATTTTGATTCAGATATAGAGCCCATTATCCCTGAACATATTATGGCAAGCGCAGCATTGCCCGATGGTTTGCCTCCAATAGAAATTGATGGCGAATGGTACTGGGATGCCAGTCTTGTTTCCAATACCCCCCTGCAATACGTTATTGATCATAATGCCAAAGTCTGCGAAGACTTATTACTTTTCCAGGTAGATCTCTTCAGTGCTGAGGGCAGCATGCCCAAGAACATCATGGAAGTGGGACGTCGCATGAAAGATATCCAGCATTCAAGTCAGACTCGTACGATTACTGATATTGTCCGCGACACACAAAATATTCGCGGTCTTATTAATCGTCTATTGGAGCACATACCTACCGAATCCCTTACTGAAGAAGAGATCGCTTTGCTGGGTAAATGGAGTTGTGACTCTGCCATCACCCTGGTGCATTTAATCTATCGCCAGAAAAACCATGAGCTGGCTTCCAAGGATTATGAATTTTCACGTCTGTCTGTTGAGGAGCATTGGCAGGCAGGCGAACAGGATATTGAACATATGCTTTCACAAAAATCATGGCTTGATCGCAAACGCACCAAGGAAGAAGTTACCGTCTTTGATTTTAATGAAATGCATGATTCTCCTTTGGTATAAATAAAAATTATTGGCAGATTACTGTTTTTATTTTTTCAACTTATGACCTTCGGCAATACTTGCTGCTAACCGCGCTTCAGATATACTTGCTCCATGGAAGTCACTCTGTTTCCCAATTCCCTTCGCCCTGGCGTAGGTCTGCGCCCTAAAAAGGAAGCGCAAAGACCATCACTGCCTCAACACGCACGGCTTTGCCCGGTGCTAGAAGCAGGCAGTTCACTGGGGGCACTGGTCTATCCTGCCTTGGCTGAAAACGAACAGTTTCATATCGGTTATGAAGGCGAAGGCCTTTACCAGTTTGGCTACTCGGTTAACTCCACAGGAAAGCAATGGGATCAGGTCTTTTTTGTTAACTATCAGTTATCTGTTGGCACCATCGGCATGCGCAAGGAAGAGGTACAACTGATGGTACCTGAAACCCTAGGTTTCAAGGATAGTGCCCGGGCAATAGCACGAATATTTGTCTCTGTAGATGATCTTGGCACACCCGAAGGCGCTGTTACCTTGAGAGGGGCCTATAATTTCCAAACCGCCCCGGGCTGGGACACAGTGTATTCCGGTGTGATTAATAATCCAGCCCGCCCCGTAGCACCGGTACTGGTTACCCGCGTGGAAACCGACTGGTATGTTCATGATTCAGAATTTCGTTATATATTAACGCCCGGTGAGATCATTACCGTGTCACATAATCTCCCAGTGGGACAGGTATTTTTTGTGCCACGTGAAGAGATTACCTATCGGGATGGATCAGAACAGGAAATTACTGAACGACAAAAGACCAGCAAGCTGTTTTTTGATGAGAAAGCCACCAACAAGAAAAAAACGCCCTATGGCATGGAGTACAGCCCTCTCTACCAGCAAAAGAGCCGCGAGCAGCTGAAGAAAGAAACAAAGAAATAGACAGCGGGTAAAAAAAAGCCCGGATAAATCCGGGCTTTTTTAGAGTCATTTTTTAATGCCTGAACTAATTGTATTCGAGCGGGTTATATTCAGGCGAACACACCTCAACGATACAAATTGATTCCAGAGTCCTGCCTTCAGGCGGCGCTTGAAGTCCCTGCTCATCCATCAACTTACGCATCAGCGCCGCAGTTTCAGGATGGGGAATAGCAGACTGCACGCCTACACGTACCAGGCCATCGGCATAATCGATCGGAAGCCAGGTATGAGCAGCCAGCTCCGCACTGCCGCGGTTGTCAGTATTACCAAAATCACGGATATCTAGCCTGCCCCCTGCAGCTACCAATAGTTCTGCGACCTCGGTGGCACCCTTGTGGCCAGCGCCATGTAGCGAGGTACGACCAGTATCAGCCTGGAAGTTTGGATCAATACCCAGGCTCAGTAATAACCTGACCGCTTCCACAGTATGCGCGGTGGACCACTCATTGGTCACGCCCTCAACCCAACCTATGCCGGCAGCAACCGCCAGCGGTGTAACCCCCAGTTCGGTATTGATATGGGGATCGGCACCATATTCAAGCAACAGCTTCATCAGGGGAACGTCGCCTGACTGGGACGCACGCAAAAAGGCCGTAGCCCCATTCTCATCAAGCCATTGATTGGTGAATACAGTTCGCGTTTCGGTACTCTCCACCAGCCGCGCATTGGGATCAGCGCCTGCATCAAGAAGAATTCGAATATAGGCCAGATGATCCATGTCTGGTTCGCGGGTCGGATAATCTCCGCCTTCAACATTGCGATTGTCGGTGGCCAGGTACAGATTGGTCCAGCCGCCCTTGTTGGCAATATTGACGTCAGCCCCATTCTCAATAAGAAATCTGCCCATCTGATAATTTCTGTTCTGGGTGGCAGCCAGCAAGGGACTCCAGCCATAGCGGGACAACTGGTTTACCTCAGCACCTGCATCCAGCAGAACCTGGACTGAATCAATATCTCCGGCTCGAGCGGCATATATCATGGCCGTTAACTCTCCACCATCGGGCTCTTTTTCTGCACCACGATCCACTGCTGGGCGTCCATTCTGACAAATTCCAATAGAGTTTTGCTCGCAACCGCAAACATTACGGGCAGAAAAAGCACTTTGCTGCCCTGCTTCAGTTGAGGAATCACCGCCATCACCACCACGGGTCAAAGCGCTCAGGGTATCCAGATCCGGAGTTTCCTGTTCGCAAAGAATAGCAAGAACCTGACGACGTACCGATTCGCGCGGATCACCTGCTTTGCCCAATGCTGCTGTTCGTCCCTCGCGCATGATCGGCGAGGAAGTTGCAGCTCCATCAGCTCCGCCTTCTATGAGCACCGCCATAACATCAGCATGGCCCTGATCAGCGGCCTGCATTAGCGCAGTTGTGCCACGTTCAGTTTCGCTGGCATTCGGATTGGCGCCAGCTTTCAGTAATAATTCAACAGCCTCGGCAACGCCGGAACGTGCCGCCAGCATGAGAGGCCTGCGTCCAAGCGGCAGTGCTTCATTGGCATCCGCACCTGCTTCCAGTAAAGCCTTGATGGTTTCAGTATCGCCCTGGTTTGCCGCCAGCCACATTGGCGTAGATCCGTTACGGTTTGCGATGGAAGGGTCAGCGCCAGCGTCAAGCAGTAATGTCACCAGATCCACATCCCGGTGATAGGCTGCCCATTGCAGTGCTGTAGCGCCGTCAGCCTGACTCGCATTGACATCAAAGCCCTGGCTAATTAGACGTAATACAGCTTCTTCTTTTTGCTGCATTGCTGCATCTGCCACCTCACTCTGGGCGAGTGCATGGGATACCAGAAGAAATGATGCCAGCGAAGCCGCCACTAGCTTGATGCAGCCTTTCGTAAAATTTTCAAAATAATATTTTCCCATTCCTGTCACCTCTTACATGCAAGCTTTACTAACTCAATAAAAAAACAATGAGTTGGTGAATCCTGATTTCGTTCCTGGCCAATTTATATTGTTATCAGCAGTGCTATAAAAAACCGAGTCAAAAAAGCCCGGAAAATCCAGGCTATTTTTTAATGCACTTTATCTCGTCATGAACTAATTATATTCGAGCGGGTTATATTCAGGCGAACACACCTCAACGATACAAATTGATTCCAGAGTCCTGCCTTCAGGCGGCGCTTGAAGTCCCTGCTCATCCATCAACTTACGCATCAGCGCCGCAG
>JAHEHN010000047.1 GCA_024644515.1 Gammaproteobacteria bacterium | reverse complement strand
GGGGGTAGCACCAACCGCCACATCCTTCATATCCAGACGCGAGATCGCTTCCGCCCCCTTGGCAATGCGGGAACTGAAATCCATCATCGCCGAGTAGGGTTCAAACATCTTGTCGAGATCTTTTTTCACGTGGTTTTTTACCTGTTTTCGAAAATTAGTGCTGTATTTATTTTTTATTCGCGTTTAAATCTTTCCGTTTTAAGCGCGTTGACTCTATATTCATTTGTCTTGCATTGACCATGTCTGGAAGTCACCGTCGGATGCGCTACGCTTATCCGACCTACGGTCAAGAGCAAATCTTGGCTTCGGTTTTGTAGGTCGGAAAAGGCCGCAGGCCGTCTTCCGACGTTGCTGGGCTTAACGGTCAAACTACTACCGTTTTGGTAACCTCTCTTTTCACTTTACGATTTATTCTCGTTGTATGCGCTGCGCTTATCCGACCTACGTCTTGCTTGTATCTTGCCTCTTATCTATTTTTTATCCACCGGTTTTCCGACAGTTATCACCGGCGCTTTTTTACCGGGGCTTTTTTGGCCCTGGCTTTTTTAACCGGTGCTTTCTTTGCCGGCGTATGTTTAGCGTCAATTTTTACTGCCGGTGTTTTTATATCCGGGGCTCGCTTTACCGGTGTTTTTTTCGACACGGGTTTTATTGTCGACGCTTTTTTAGCAGGCGCTTTCTTTTTTGCTGCGTCCTGTTTTACTGCTTTGGCGGCCGGGGGTGTTTTCTTTGCTGTCGGTTCTACTACAGACTGCTTGCTCAGCTGTCGTTTCATGGCGCGCACTTCACGGCGCAGTTCATGAATAATTTTGTGCAGATCATCTACTTCACTACGGGTAGGGATGGTGTGTGCCTCGCACCAGAGTTCGACAAATTCACGGAACTTGATTTTGGAGGCCGTACCGGTGGCAAACAGTTCACGCTGGGCGTCGAGGAATTCCTGGGAGCGCAAGGTCGAGACCATTTCTTCATCGGCAATTTTCAGCCAGCGCTGCAGGGTTTCTTCCGAGCTGACATCTTCATTACTCAGGCGATCAAAAAACTCATCGGAAAAATGCTGGTAGGCGCGCAGCCAAGCCGAGGAAATCACTTCCTGGTAACGATGACAGGCTTCCCTGAAGTCCTGGAAGTCCTGCCCGGTTTTCATCACCTTGTATTCCAGCATGCCAATGTCGGCAAACTCAGGACCATTCACCAGTTTATTGAACACCTGGTCCATCATCTCGAACCCCGATTGCATAAAGGTGGTCGGATTGAGCATGTGTGTCAGGGCCTGGGCAGAATAATCTTCTTCCGGAGTAGCTTCTTTGTCGCTACCACCAACCCAGTTTTCTGCGGCTTTCATCCAGTGATTGTATTGCTGCTCACACTGCTGCCAGCTTTGCATGGAGCGATCGAGAAAGTCGGCATTGATAAATGGATTGTTGCTCGGAAATTTTGCGCCCTGCTTTGCGCCAGGTTTTAACCACTGCTGCTGGGCATTAAGAAATTGCTCCTGGTTATTCAACCAGATATCAAAGATGGTATTACCTGTACTTTTATCATCACTCATGATTAACGACCGTTTATCCTTCTTTCTTTACTAATGCCTTATCGCATTATTGCAGCCATGCGGAGGTATATGATGCCTTCCATGTCGGATACGCTGCGCTTATCCGACCTGTTTATCCTGTAAAGTATTTTTGAAGTTCAGCCTGCTCAATGAGCCCTGGTTTTTACCTGAAGGTTTTTACGGAACTCTTTTCACTTTACGATTTATTCTCGTCGGATGCGCTGCGCTTATCCGACCTACAAGGCTTCGACGGCGCAACTGAACCGCCCACCTTTATCCTTTTTCCGCTTCGCCTAATACGCCTTGGTATAAATCGCCAACGCATCTTCATAAGAAACGTCCCGAGGATTATTCACCAACAAACGCGTCTGCTTCATGGCATCTTCTGCCAGCATGGTCAGGTCTTTTTCTTCAACACCGACTTCACGCAGCGTGGTTTCCAGTCCCAGGTCAGGGCTGTAGCTGGCTATGCCCTTGAGCATGCCATCAATTTTTTCGGCATAGGATTTATTCGCCAGCGCCGGAAAGATGATTGGCGCCAGTTCGGCATAGAGGTTTTCTGCTTCCGGCATATTGAATTCCAGCACATGAGGCAGGACCAGCGCGTTGGATAAGCCATGGGGCACATGGAAATGTCCGCCCAGCGGATAGGCCAGCGCATGTACCGCCGCCACCGGGGCATTGGTAAAGGCCATGCCGGCCAGCATGGAGCCCATCAGCATATTGCCGCGCGCTTCCTTGTCTTTCGGAGTTTCGCACACCTTGTAAAGATTGGCACCCAGCAACTTCAGCCCTTCCACTGCCAGCGCATCGGCCAGCAGGTTTTTCAGACGTTTCGACGTATAGGATTCAATACAGTGCACCATGGCATCGATACCGGTAGCCGCCGTTACACTGGCGGGCAGACCCAGAGTCAGGTCAGGATCCAGCACCGCACAGTCTGGCAACAGCTGGGGAGACACCACGCCTTTCTTCTCGGCTACACCGGTGGTAACAATAGAAATCGGCGTGACTTCGGATCCGGTTCCCGCAGTAGTCGGTGCAAGAATTAAAGGCAGACGATCACCCTTCACCATGCCAATGCCATACATCTCTGATAAAGGTTGCTCGACCGCACAAAGCACGGCAATCAGTTTCGCCGTATCCATGGAACTGCCACCACCCACAGAAACAACGCCATCAACACCCTGCTCTTTTGCTTCGGCGACCGCCTTGAGAATCATCTCCTCGGGGGGATCAGCCACCACGTCAGAAAAGGTCCAGACATCGACACCGGCTTTCTTCAAGCCATCAATGGCGGCATCGGCCAGGCCCAACTTGAGAATCATGGAATCGGTGATGAAGGCCACGCGCTTGCAGCCACGGTCAGCCATCATCTTGCCGATCTTGGCAGTGGCGCCTTCCTCGTAAAAGACGGAGCGGGTGGTCTGGAAACTGAGTGATTGCATTGTTTGCCCTTTGTTTACTTATGTAACTTGTTTATCTGATGCTGCTTTGAACTCGCCAGTGTGGATCAGATTGGCGATTTCAGGGTTTTCAGTTTACCGGTCAGCTTCATGTTTTCCGCGTAATCCACCGGACAATCGATAACGGAAACAGTACCGTCATTCAATGCAGCTTCCAGCGTCGGAATAAATTCCTCTGCCGAATTAACACGGTAGCCCTTGGCGCCAAAACTTTCTGCCAACATCACAAAATCAGGATTGACGAAATCGATAGCCGTAGCCCGGTCAAAATGCCTGAGCTGATGCCATTCGATGAGACCATATTTGCTGTCATTGAAAATCAGGATAACGAAATCAAGCCCCATTCTCAGGGCGGTATCAATTTCCTGATTGTTCATCATGAAGCCACCATCTCCGCACACGGCCACTGCCTTGCGATCCGGATAGGCTACTTTCGCAGCGATAGCCCCTGGCAATGCAATACCCATGGAAGCGAAACCATTGGATATAATGCAGGAGTTGGGGGTTTCTGCCTGGTACATCCGGCCGATCCACATTTTGTGGGCACCCACATCGGAGATCACGATATCTTCGGGGTCCAGCACCTGGCGTAAATCCCAGAGGATTTTCTGCGGCTTGATGGGGAAAGCGGTGTCGTCTTTATGCTCTGCCCACTCTGCCTTGATCACGTCGATCAACTGGTGAATTTTTGAATCCGGTTTCGGTTCTTTAATTTTCATGCCGATACGTTCGAGAGAGTCATTCATGTCTCCCAGGATGCCGCACTCAAGAATATAGTGCTCATCCACTTCGGCCGGGCGCAGGTCGATGTGCAGAATCTTCTTGTCCATGTTGGGATTCCACAATTCCGGATGGTATTCGACCATATCGACACCGATACAGATAATAAGATCCGCGGCTTCAAAACCGAAAGACACATAATCCTTTCCTTTCAGACCGATAGCGCCCAGTGACAGAGGATGACTGGAAGGCATCACGCCTTTGGCCATAAAAGTGGTGGCCGTCGGAATATTCAGTTTTTCAGCAAAATCCACCACAGCCTTTGAGGCTTTGGAGCGAATCACGCCGTTGCCCACCATGATCACGGGGGCTTTGGCTTTACGAATATATTGTGCCGCGACAGTACATTTACCGCGGGGAGCCACAGGCTCGGTAGCAAACTGCTTCTTCAGGGGTTTCATGCCCTCGGGGACTTGCATGGCGGCGATATTTTCCGGAAAGTCGATAAAGCTGCAACCGGGCTTTTCGTTCTCGGCGGTCTTGAAGGCCTTGCGTACAATTTCTGCGGTAATTTCAGGCTCACGAATCTGCGTGGAGTATTTGGTGATGGGCTCGAACAGATTGACAAGGTCAAGAATCTGATGGCTTTCTTTATGCAGGCGCGTGGTGGCACCCTGCCCGGCAATGGCAACCAGAGGAGCGCGGTCCATGTTGGCATCAGCAACACCGGTTACCAGATTGGTGGCACCTGGACCCAGAGTGGATAGACAAACCCCGGCGCGGCCAGTCAAACGGCCATAGACATCAGCAATGAAAGCTGCACCCTGCTCATGTTTGGTCGTTACAAACTCGATTGGACTGTCAATCAGGGCATCCAATACATCAATATTCTCTTCTCCTGGCAGTCCAAAGATATATTCGACACCTTCATTTTCCAGACACTTCACAAGCAGTTCACTTGCCTTCATAACCGTTTTAGCTCCTTTACCTGTTTCTCTTAGTCAGCTTTAATTATTTCTTTACCGGAATTTCGCCAATTTCCAAATAAGCATTCCAAATCTAATGGCATTGCCCAATTTAAGGGGCGCGAATTCTAATCGTTATGGAAAAAAGTTGCATTAATAATGCGTTAAAAATGCACTTTTTTGATGCGTGGCGCACTTTTTTATAGCATCATCCGAGTCAATATGGTGCGGTAGGCCCCATATTCGATACCTAGTGCAAGTTCAAAGCAAAAACGATACCAGTTTTGACAAGTCGCGAGTCGCAAACATGATGTGGAAGTTTGAGATTTTTAAGTCAACTGATTTGTTGCCGATTCCCTGAAACTTTCACATCACTTCAAAGCAATAGCCTGGGCTTTAAATTCCCTACCTTCACTTTGCCCTAAAACGCAGGCCATGCCTACCATTTCGATGCGTTGCATGCCTATTTACGCTATTGGATTCCTGTAGAACTGCTTGTAACTTGCGACTTGTAACTTGAGACTATTTATCAAGATCCTTGGTAAAGATCTTTTCATTC
Organism: Gammaproteobacteria bacterium; assembly: GCA_024644515.1. Taxonomy (GTDB): domain Bacteria; phylum Pseudomonadota; class Gammaproteobacteria; order Pseudomonadales; family Pseudohongiellaceae; genus Eutrophocola. The sequence goes on along the minus strand of JAHEHN010000047.1, from coordinate 1,594 downwards.
TCGCCGCGAAAGAAGTCGCGCCCATAAACCAGCAAGGTAAGGATGATGCCTACAGCGAAAGCCCAGGTGGCGCCGCGGCTAACCAGCACCGCGCCGATAATGCCGGCAATACCAAGATCCCGATTACTGCGGGATTCCACAATACCGATACGCACACTGACAAAGCCTTGAATCAACAGGGTCAGGGATAAAGCGATACCCAGGATCGGTTCCACCAGACTGACGATGGGTAACAGCAACAGGCCGGTATTGGTGCCCCAGCGAAAAGACCCGGAGCCCCCGAACAGCGAATGCATGGCGGCCTTGCCTTCCTTGTACCGCTCAATGACAACCACCTGCATGGCTGCCCATAACGGACCCGCCATCACAATATCCGGTCCGATGATGCTCATCAGTGTATTACGTCCACCGAAGATCTGGTGGGCACGGTTGGGGTTGTAGTCAATGTGTTCGTCCGGGCGCAGACTGTCAGCCTCGGCAATCAGGGCACGACTTTGCAGCACATCACCAAACAGCACGATGTAGGCAGCCAGTACCGTAGGGACGGCAGAGACAAACATCATCAGTGGTGGAAAGCCGAGGCCAATGACGGTGTATTCCTGAAACAGCGTGCTGAAATCCGGACTGATAAGCCCCCACTCCACTTTAGGCCATGCGGCCTCACCAAATGAAGGCGCAATAACAACCGCCAGCAGAATAATCGGCAAAATGCCCAGCTTGCCGATCAGATCCAGCACTGGATGGGTTTTTTTCAGGCGCGCAAAATGCCGCGAAAAAATCAGGTAAAAAGCAATACCCACGGCAATGGAGATGGACCAGGGAAAACTGTCAAAACGTCCGCCAATGACAAACACCGAGTTCACCGCGGCAAAGCCGGCGCCCAGAATGACGCCGGATTTAATCGCCGGCGGAATAAAGGTCACCACCTTGCTGGCCAACCCGGTAGCCCCGAGCACAATGGAGAACAGTCCCAGGGTCATCTGAAATGCCACCAGCGAATGTACCCGTTCCGGGCCCTCCGGAAACAGCATGCAATAGGCCATGATCAGGGGAACCGCGGGCGTGATCCAGCCCGGCACCACCGGGTCACCCAATAAATGATGGGTGAGATATAACAGGCCGTTCATCAGCACCACGGCCAGCGCCACATCAAAGGGCATGCCCAGCAATTCGATCATCAGCGGAATAGCCGCAAGATCCACCGCACACATCAGTAAGCCCTGAAAGTAATCCGGCCACTCGAATTTGTAATGAATAAAAGGCAGTCTTAACTTGAATGGTCCCAAGGGGATAAACGGGGACTCCTCACCGTCTTTTCTGTCTTGCCACATATACACTGGTTCTCTTTATAATTGCGCGGAAAAATTAACTGGTGGTTTTCTTGCCGAGAGATGATGAAAGGCAGGATAAAAGATAAAGGAAAAAGGATAAAGCTGATTGGATGTTTTTCTAATTATACATTGGGTAAATGCCACGTCGGATGCGCTGTGCTTATCCGACCTACGGGTCTACGGGTATTTGCCGACATACAAGCGTCTGGGGTAATGGTCACTTTTATCCTTTTTCCTTCATCCTTTATCCTTTCCCTCTCAAT
>JAHEHN010000091.1 GCA_024644515.1 Gammaproteobacteria bacterium | reverse complement strand
ATGCTATTAAACAACCATTTTTTGTAGATGGTAATGAATTATTTTTGACCGGAAGTATTGGTATCTCCATGTTTCCGGAAAATGGTGAAACTGCTGACCTGTTGATTAAAAATGCTGATACTGCCATGTACTACACCAAGGAACAGGGCAAGAACAGTTTCAATTGCTATAACCGTGATATGAGCATCAAACACAGCAGGATGCTCAATATGGAAGCTGAGATTCGCAAGGGCATCAAGGAACAGCAGTTTGAAGTTTTCTATCAGCCCCAGGTAAGCTCAATTGACGGGAGCATTACCGGCGTCGAAGCATTGCTACGCTGGAACCATCCGGAAAAGGTTTATTGTCACCTATTTTCTTTATGACAGTAGCAGAAGAAACCGGCATCATCGTAGAGCTGGGTCACTGGATTCTGAATAAGGCAATAGCGGAAGTCAAACAATGGCTGGACTCAGGACTGCCACTGGACAGACTTGCAATAAACTTCTCCAGTAAGCAGATCGAGCAAGATGATTTTGTAGACTGTATCGTCAGCGCACTCAAAAAGCACGATTTCCCGGGTGAAAAGCTGGAGATAGAAATTACTGAAAGCATGTTGATGACCAATATTGAACAAACAGTTGATAAATTAAATGAACTGCATCGTGTTGGTGTACATGTTGCTATCGATGATTTTGGCACCGGCTATTCTTCCTTGAGTTTGTTGCAGAAGTTACCGATTCATTGCCTTAAAATTGATCGAAGCTTTATTCATGACATGGAAGAAAATGCAGACCAGTCAATTATTGAAGCGAACGCCCACATGGCCAGAGGTTTAAAACTGGAAATGGTAGCAGAGGGTGTGAAAGAAGAGTTTCAGCTCAGGTATTTACAGGAGCTTAACTGCCCTGTAATCCAGGGCTTCTATTACAGCCAGGCAGTGCCCGCTGAGGAGGCTCGCCAGTTGATCGATGATGGCGCGTCAATCATTGGTAGAAAAGCCCTCCGGAACAGTGATTCCCACAAGTCTTCCATGGCGGGAAAAAACAAGCTGAAGGCTACTGCTGGCTAATTGCTCATACGGCCAACTTTTGAGACTGACTTTATCATTCTCACTTTCTTCATCACCCTTGCCAGATGAATACGGTTTCGAACTGTCAGTGTCAGGTTGACGATACTGAACTGGGCATCGCGATCGGAGGTGCCAATCTTTTCAATATTGGCTTCAGCGGAAGTGATGACATTGGCCAGAGTGGCAATAATGCCGCGCTGGTGTTCCAGTTCCACACGCAACTCTACAGTAAATTCTCCTCCGACAGTGGGATCCCAGCGCAGATTGATATATTTTTTCGGATCGTTACGAATTTCTGTCATGTTGTTACAGGTTTCACGGTGAACGATCATGCCGCGGCCGGAACTGATGTAGCCGACAATGGAGTCACCGGGAATTGGGTGGCAACATTTGGCAAAGGTCATCAGCATGCCTTCAGCACCACGGATCGCCATTGATGATTCATCCTGGTTAACCGGCAGTTCCTCACCTTCTACTGATGGAATCAGACGGCGAGCGACGATATAGGCCATGCGGTTGCCCAGGCCGACATCCTCAAGCAGATCATCCAGTACATCGAAATCTGTTTGCTCCAGCAGGCCGCCAATCTTTTCCTTGGGAATATTCGACAGATGGTAGCCGAAACTGGAGAGGGTTTTGTTGAGCAGGCGTCTGCCCAGTGCTATGGCCTCAGAACGACGCTGATTTTTCAGAAAGTGACGAATATTACTGCGAGCCTTGCCGGTAACCACAAACCCAAGCCAGGCCGGGTTGGGGTGGTTGCCGGAGGCGATGATTTCAATGGTCTGCCCGCTTTGCAGGCGTTGGCTTAGTGGTGCCAGGCGCCGGTTTATTCGACAGGCTACACAGGAATTACCGACATCGGTATGTACCGCATAGGCAAAATCCACCGGGGTAGATCCTTCAGGTAATTCCAGGATTGCGCCTTTGGGAGTGAACACATAAATTTCGTCGGGAAACAGATCGGTTTTTACGTGCTCGATAAATTCAAGAGAATTACCGGCATGTTTCTGCATTTCCAGTAGATCCTGTACCCATTGTCTGGCGCGAATATGGCTCTGATTTGGGGTGTCATCGGAAGACTTGTACAGCCAGTGCGCCGCAATGCCATTGCTGGCCATCTTGTCCATTTCTTCAGTGCGTATCTGTATTTCAATCGGCACTCCATGCATACCAAAAAGGGTGGTGTGCAGTGATTGATAGCCGTTGACCTTGGGAATGGCAATATAATCCTTGAATTTTCCCGGTACCGGTTTGTAGAGGCTGTGTACGGCACCTAGCACCCGATAACAGGTATCTACTTCATCGGTAATTATTCTGAATGCAAAAACGTCGGTTATCTCCCGGAAAGAGAGTCTTTTTTCCTTCATCTTCCGATAAATACTATAAAGATGTTTTTCCCGGCCCAGTACCCTGCCCGGTAGACCTTCCCGTTTAAGGCAGGCTTCAAGCGCGGCCTGTACCTGACTGACCAGCTCTTTGCGGTAGCCACTGACACTTTTTACCGCGGCATCAATTCGTGGTGCACGAAGAGGATAGAGGGCCTTGAACCCTCTTTCTTCAAACTCTATACGAATATTTTGCATCCCCAGTCGGTTAGCAATCGGGGCATAGATTTCCAGAGTTTCCCGCGCAATACGCTTTTGCTGTTCCGGACTCATGACGTTCAGGGTGCGCATGTTATGCATGCGATCTGCCATCTTGACGAGAATAACGCGAATATCCTTGGCCATTGCCAGCGCCATTTTTTGAAAGTTTTCAGCCTGGGCTTCGGCGCGGGTACTGAACTCAATTTTGTTAAGTTTACTGACACCATCAACCAGGTTGGCGACGGTTTCACCAAACTGACCTTCAATATCTTTCTTGGTAATACCGGTATCTTCGATGACATCATGCAGCATGGCCGCTACCAGACTCTGATGGTCCATATGCATGGCTCGAAGAATTTCTGCTACCGCCAGGGGATGGGAGACATAGTGCTCACCAGTACGGCGGAACTGTCCGTCATGAGCCTGTTCGGCATAAAAATAGGCACGGCGCACAAGGTCTACCTGGGCATTTCCCATGTAGTCATTCAAATCATTTGTAAAATTACTGATAGTCATCATGGCCTGCAAATCCTGTCTGTTCTAATTTGAGGTCATGAACGCGCTTTTACAACAATGTTGTAAGCGCTTGCGGTAAATACTGAGTTGAAGCGGGCAAGGGTATTGCCCGCCTGATGATCAGGCCGACCGGCCTGTAATACTGAATGGCAGGTCTGACTACTGTTCTTCGTCAGTATCAGCTGGTGCGGTAACTTCGCTTTCTTCGGCGGCATCACTGGCCTCCGGAATCAACACCGCGTCCATGGCTTCTTCTATAGAAATATCGTCGCTCTTGGCTGCAGCTGCAGCAGCGGCTTCGACCGCTTCAAGCGAATCCTTGGTTTCTTCTTCACGAGTATTAGTCAAAATACTGCTGTCCACAAGACCCTCTGCAATCTCGCGCAGGGCGACCACGGTTGGCTTGTCATTATCTTCGCTAACCAGAGCGTCTTTGCCGCCGGTTTGCAGCTGACGTGCCCGCTTGCTGGCAATCATTACCAGATCAAAACGGTTTTCAACATTATCCAGACAATCTTCAACAGTGATACGAGCCATAGTCTTACCTTGTGTTAGCGATTTAGGTGCATTCCTGGCCGGGCGGGATATACCCAGTTTGCCGGGGGCGAGCATTATAAATGGACTGCAGGGCCAAGTCTATGCCTGCTTTAGCGCCTAAATTGGGGGGGATGGGTCAGGAAACGAGATTCTTCAGGAGTTCGGCATTACTGCTGGCCTGATGCTTCTTGCTCAGTCCGGCACTGCGAATGACGGCATTGAGATCCGCAAGTGCCGTATCAAAATCTTCATTGATGATGACGTAATCTGCCTGAGCATAGTGGGAAATTTCATTTTTTGCTTCGCTCATGCGTTTTTCAATGACATCAGCATCATCCTGAGCGCGGCTGGTTAGCCTTTCCCGCAAGGCATCCAGAGAAGGGGGAAGAATGAAAATACTAACCGATTCAGGCAACAATGCCTGTACCTGGCTGGCTCCCTGCCAGTCGATCTCAAGAATTACATCCTGTCCCTGTGCGAGCTGATCTTCCACCCACTTTCGGGAGGTACCGTAATGGTTGCCAAAAACCTCTGCACTTTCCAGAAAAGCGTGCTCTTTCTGCATCTGCTGAAACTGAGCGACACTGACAAAGTGGTAGTTCTTGCCGTTCTCTTCACCAGGACGCTTGGACCGAGTGGTATGAGAGATCGATACGCACAGTCTGGTAGCCGGGCTATTGGCGGCCGCATCTAACAAGGCATTTACCAGCGACGTTTTTCCGGCACCGGAAGGGGCAGAAATCAAAAACAATATTCCCTGTGACATCTGGACTCTTCTTCTTGTTAACTCAGATTATGGGTTCCGTGGTGAGTGTATCAATACTCACTCGATATTTTGTACCTGTTCCCGGATTTGCTCGATGAGTACTTTCAGCTCCACGGCATTGAGTGTGGTTTCAGTAACAACAGACTTTGAACAGATCGTATTGGCTTCACGATTGAGCTCCTGCATGAGGAAATCAAGTCGCCTGCCAATCGGCTCTGAGCGAGACATGACGTGGCGGATTTCCTTTACATGGACTGCAAGACGGTCAATTTCTTCCTCAATATCAGCCTTTTGCATGATTATCACCAGTTCCTGCTCCAGGCGTCCGGCATCCACCTCGATTTCCAGTTCGCTAATCTGCTCTTTGAGTTTATTCTGTTGCGCAGCCAGGATACCCGGGAGTGCGGTGCTGATATCACTGATTATCGAGGTGATAGTATCAAGCCGGCTTTCTATGCCGGCTTTCAATTCAGCACCTTCGCGGGCACGATGTTCGCAAAGAAGGCCCACGGCTTCTTTAAACAGGGATAGCGCGGCTTCTTCTATTACTTTAGTATCCTGTCCCTGTTCCTGAATTATGCCGGGCCATTTTAATATTTCCAGTGCGCTGGTATGGGCACTGGCGCCAGTATGGACAGCGACTTCCTCCAGGGCTTTGTTTAGTTGGTCAAGAAGAGCTTCGTTTATGGGGATCTGGCTGCCTTCTGACATATCGGGTTGAAACTTTAACTGGGCTTCAATTTTGCCGCGACTGATATTCTTGCGCAGCCAATCCCTTAATGCGGATTCGGTAGAACGAAACTGTTCAGGTAAACGAAAAGCTGGTTCCAGATAGCGTTGGTTTACAGAGCGGATTTCCCATATCAGGGTGCCCCAGGCAAAATCAGCCTGTTTGCGGGCAAATGCCGTCATGCTGCTTGTCATATAATAGACCTGAGGAATTGAGTAAATTGGGAACGAACTATAGCGGATTTGCTATCCATAATAAAATATCGCTACTGGCGTCAGGAATTGATTTTTACCCAGTCACGTTAAACAAAATTTAATTAACACTTCATTTACAATAAGCCAAAAGATCACAAACCAGAAAAGGGAAAATAATGTCTGAAGTAACACGACCAAGTGGAAGACTGTCCAATGAACTACGCGATATCAAGATTACCAGAGGCTTTACCCGGCATGCCGAGGGCTCAGTGCTGGTTGAGTTTGGAGAAACCAAAGTTATTTGTACTGCGTCAGTCGAAGAAAGAGTGCCACACTTTCTCAAAGGCAGTGGTCAGGGTTGGGTTACGGCGGAGTATGGCATGTTACCGCGATCAACCGGCTCAAGAATGGACAGGGAAGCCGCCAGAGGAAAACAAAGTGGCAGAACACAGGAAATCCAACGTTTGATTGGTCGCTCATTGCGGGCAGCCTTGGATATGAAACTCTTGGGTGAAAATACCATCAAGATTGATTGTGATGTCATCCAGGCTGATGGTGGAACTCGAACCGCCTCCATCACTGGTGGCTGTGTCGCTCTGGCCGATGCAATCAATTACCTGATGGAGAAAAAAGCGATCAAGGAAAACCCAATCAAGCAGATGATTGCTTCTGTCTCTGTGGGTATCTACAAGGGAATGCCAGTGCTTGATCTTGACTACATTGAGGATTCCTCTGCAGAAACTGATATGAATGTGGTGATGACTGACAAGGGCGGGTTTATTGAAATCCAGGGCACTGGTGAAGATGGTGATTTCAGTTTTGATGATCTGAATGCAATGATTGGCCTGGCACGACATGGTATAGAAAATTTGCTTACGGTTCAGAAAGCCACCCTGGGTTAACAGGCATCTTAAGCTAAATGTTTTCTATGAAAATACAGGCCGATATATAAAAATAAGTAGTACAGTTAATCAGACAGGTAAAGAGAATTTTCAATGCAGGATTTCCAACAACAGTTTTTAAATTATGTAACGCAAAACAATATTCTTCGCTTTGGAGAGTTCACATTAAAATCAGGCAGGAAGAGCCCATATTTTTTTAATGCGGGATTATTTAACAGCGGCGCAGCTCTGGCTTTTTTAGGCTCCTGTTACGCGAAAGCTATTGCCCACGCCAACCCTGAATATGACATAATTTTTGGTCCTGCCTATAAGGGAATTCCCCTGGCATCAGCGACGTCAATTGCATTTTGGCAGGAATTCAAGCAGGATATTCCGTGGTGCTTTAATCGCAAGGAAGCCAAGGATCACGGTGAAGGTGGCAATATTGTTGGCTCCCCTTTGGAAAACCGGGTACTGATAATAGACGATGTTATCACTGCCGGTACTGCTATCAGGGAAACCATGGAAATTATTGCTGCGGCCGGTGCTGTCCCTGCAGCGGTGGTAGTGGCAATGGATCGCCAGGAAAAAGGCAATGGCGAGTTATCGGCTATCCAGGAAATTGAAAAAGAGTTTTCCATACCGGTCATCAGTATAATAAATCTACAGCAGATTATTGATTATCTGGCCCAGCAGGAAAATGAA
>JAHEHN010000036.1 GCA_024644515.1 Gammaproteobacteria bacterium | reverse complement strand
GGAAAAAGGCAATGGCGAGTTATCGGCTATCCAGGAAATTGAAAAAGAGTTTTCCATACCGGTCATCAGTATAATAAATCTACAGCAGATTATTGATTATCTGGCCCAGCAGGAAAATGAAGTCATGAACAAATATTTGTCCAGCATGAAAGATTATCAGGCGCGCTACGGAATAAAGTGAATATAATAACTGTGCCAGTTGAAAGTTTGACCAATTAAATTCAGGAATTTTTATCAGGTAAGATTTGTAAAAAATGTTTAGAAACAAGTTCACAATTTTGCTGCTTATTTCTGCACTGGTTATTTCCCAGGCTATTGCTGCCAACCTTTACAAGTACAAGGATGATCAGGGCAGGGAAATTACCGGCTCACGTGTGCCGGCGGAATTTGTAAAAAATGGTTATCAGGTGCTTAACAAAAGAGGCCAGGTAATCGAAGTTGTGCAGAGAACCCTGACAGCAGAAGAACGTGCCGCCCAGTCAGAACAGCTTGAGCAGCAACGCCTGCTGGAACAGGCGGCCCTGCGCCAGGAAGAAGAGGACAGGATGCTTCTTCGCCTTTATCGCACCCCGGAAGAAGTTGTCAGGCGGCGCGACGCAACAATTGAACAATTGGAAGCACAAATGATTGTGCTTAATTCCCTGCTGGAAGATGCTGAGGAAAAACTGGCAGAATTGGAAAAACGGGTTGTAAATAACGAAAATGCCGGAACTCAGGATCCTGCCAACTTGACTGCTCAGGTCGAAGATGCGAGTAATGAAAAAATCGTCTGGCTACACAGTTAGTCAGGCTAGAGTCTGAAATAGAAGAGGCGATTACTACGGCAGAAAAAAACATCAATCGTCTGAAAGAACTGCTTAATCTGGATTAAGCGAGATATAGAAAAGGCCTGCTTCATTGGCTTTTGAAACTATTCCAGCCAGTCTTCCGAAAAAGTATTCATTTCATTTAATTCTGCCAATACCTGTTATCCACTTTTTTATGGCTGCTTATGGCCGCCGGAATAAATCCTGATTCAGGTATGACCACTGCTCATTCCATTGTTCGGTCGGTTTTTGCTGAAAGTCGGTGCGCACAAACTGACTAACCTTTCCTTCAATAAAAGTTAACAGCAGATTTGATGTCATGGCGGGCGTCATGTTCGAGCGTAAACCTTCCTTGATTTCAGCCTCCCGGAAAATTTGTTTTAACTGGGTATCGAGACGATTGAATACCTGGCTGGCACGATCACGCAAACGCTCGGTTTCTCCGACCAGGGCATCTCCATTGAGCACCCTACTGATACCCGGGTTTTTTTCAGCAAAGGTCAGTACCAGTAAAATAATTTTCTCGCATTGCACAAGCGCAGTTGAGCCTTCATTTAGAATGCGGCTAATACGCGAAAAAATAGTGTCTTCCATAAAGTCGATCAGGCCCTCGAACATTCTGGCCTTGCTGGGAAAATGCCGATACAGCGCCGCTTCGGAAACCCCTATTTCAGCCGCCAGCGCGGCAGTAGTAATTTTTCCGCCGGGATTACTTTCCAGCATCTGCGCCAGAGCGCGTAGTATCGCCTCTTTTTTCGCACCTTTTTCTCTTGCTGCCATAACGGTTACCTGAGCATTTATCGGGTTTGGGGTCGGGTCGACTTGTTATCCTTATTGGTGATCAGTGTACCAATGCCTTCATCGGTGAAAACTTCCAGTAAAACTGCGTGGGGGACACGACCATCAATAATCTGGGCGCTGATGACGCCGGAGTTAACCGCATCCAGGGCGCAATTAATCTTCGGTAACATGCCGCCATGAATAGTGCCATCTGCAATCAAGTCCTTGACCTGAGCGGTCGTCAGACCGGTCAGCACATTGCCCTGCTTGTCCTGAACGCCAGAGATATTGGTGAGCAGAATCAGTTTTTCTGCCAGCACCATCTGCGCGACCTTGCCGGCCACAATATCGGCATTGATGTTATAGGAGGCACCATGTTCATCAGCGCCAATCGGGGCGATAACCGGAATAAAATCACTGCTTTTGAGCATTCCAATAATCGCCGGGTTCATACTGGCTACTTCGCCCACCTGCCCGATATCGATAATTTCAGGGGCCTCCATTCCGGGTGTCTGCCTGGTGACAGTCAGTTTTCTGGCGCGGATGAAATCCCCATCCTTGCCGGTAATGCCAATGGCCTTGCCACCATTTTTATTTAGCAGACTGACAATCTGCTTGTTTACCAGGCCACCCAGTACCATTTCCACCACGTCCATCGTAGCGGAATCAGTGACTCGCATGCCATCAACAAAGTGCGACTTTATGTCCAGCTTTTCCAGTAACGTGCCTATTTGGGGGCCGCCACCATGTACGACAATGGGATGCATCCCTACCAGCTTCATCAGGACAATATCACGGGCAAAACTGTTCTGCAGCTCTTCATCAATCATGGCATTACCGCCGTATTTCACCACGATTGTCTTGCCGGTAAAGTGCTGAATATAAGGCAGGGCTTCGGTCAGAACACTGGCAATATTTTGTGCTTTACTGAGTTCGAAAGTCATCGGAATTTCCGCTTTGTTCGCCTATAGCGAATGCTTACTAACTATATTTATCACGGATTATAGGGCATGTCTTCGCGATGCCCAAGCCCAACAGAATGGAAATAGGAAGAAAGTGGAAGCTTAAAACGCAGCTATCAACTCCACGAAGCAATCTGCTGCTGAGTTAACAATTCATCATTCTCATGAACGCGTCTGTATGGATGATTTATGAAAGATCTATATTAAGCGCCGGCAAAAGCCTGGAAATTGCCGTCATGAAGAGCGCCTGAATATGTTCCAGCGCTTCCCGGGAGTCTGCCTCGAAGCGCAGGGTCAGGTTGGGTGTTGTATTTGAAGCCCGTACCAGGCCCCAGGCATGCTCCATTTCTGCTCGCACGCCATCAAGCCTGCTAATGCGGGCATCAGGAATTGTCAGCTGTTCCAGCAGGATGTTCATAATCGGGAATTTTTCGTCCTCACTGACGCTGATAGTCAGCTCTGGTGTACTGAAGGTTTGTGGGCAAGCAGCTAAAAGCTCATCGGCACTGCGGTTGTTCTTGTCCATCAGCTCAAGAAAGCGGGCAGCACTGTACATACCGTCATCGAAGCCGAACCAGCGGTGCTTGAAGAAAATGTGGGCTGAATATTCGCCGCCCAGCAAGGCATCCGTGGCTTGCATTTGCTGTTTCACATAGGAATGGCCACTTTTACATATGACCGGATTACCGCCATATTGGCTTATCATTTGCGCCAGATGCTGGCTGCTTTTTACATCAAAAATGATATTCGCGCCTGGGTTCTCTGGCACGATGTCGGCAATAAAGGTCAGCATCATCTTGTCGGCATCAATGATTTTTCCCGTTTTGCTGACAAGTACTACCCGATCACCATCGCCGTCAAAGGCAATTCCCAGAGCCGCCTGCTCGCGAATTGTCAGGGCAATCAGGTCCTGCAGGTTTTCCTCGCGAGTTGGATCCGGGTGGTGATTGGGGAAATTACCATCGGCCTCACAATATAGGGGGATCACCTGGCAACCCAGTGCTGCAAAAAGCATGGGCGCGCAATTGGCAGCGATACCATTGCCACAATCAATCACCACTTTATAAGGTTCTTTAAACACGATATCGCGACAAATGGTCTTGATGTAGTCAGCTTTTACATCGACAGCAGAGAGCGTCCCGTGCCCTGCATGGAAATCCTCACGCATGATCCTCTCTTTCAGGCGGGTAATTTGATCCGCTGCCAGGCAATTATTTTGCAGCACAATTTTTACCCCGTTGTAATTTCTGGGGTTATGGCTGCCGGTGATCATTACCCCGGAGTTTGTATTCAGGGTATGAGTGGCAAAATACATCAGCGGCGTTGGAGCGATGCCGATATTGATAACATTGCAACCTGTTGAAAGTATGCCCTGGATCATGGCTTCAGCAAAAGCCGGGCTGGACAGGCGCGCATCGGCACCTATCACTAGACACTTCTCACCCAGGTCGAGGGCTTCACTGGCCACCGCGCGGCCAATCAGTCTGATGATATTTTCATCAAGCCCTTTACCGACAATGCCCCTGATGTCATAGGCGCGAAAAATATTGGCAGGAATCGGAACCGTCACTCTTGCTGCTATTCCGCTTTTGATTTTCGGTAACAACGGGCAATAAGTGACATCATGTCGCGTGCCAGACTGGACTTGCTGCTACGCGGAAAGGGATGCTCACCTTTGGGCCAGTAGGCCGTGGCGAGGGCAGACTCGCTGTTAAACGTGTCGGCAGCATTATTTGCAAAGATGAGATCAAGTTTCTTGTCCAGCAGTTTTTTTCTGGCATATTCTTCAATATTTTGGGTTTCGGCAGCGAAGCCAACACAAAAAGGACGCTGGTTCGACAGGGAAATTTGGGCAAGGATATCTGGATTTTTGACCAGGCTAAGCTCCATGGTGTCGGCATTTTTCTTGATTTTTTCACTGGCACTGTTGGCCGGACGGTAATCAGCAACCGCAGCAACGCTGATGAAGATGTCTCCCGGAACAACCTGGCAGGCATCAAGCATTTGCCTGGCGCTGTCTACCGCAACCAGCTTGACTTGTGGTGGGGGCTCCAGCGCTACAGGGCCGCTTACCAGAACCACCTTGGCGCCTGCTTCCATGGCGGCTCTTGCCAGGGCATAGCCCATTTTGCCGGAACTGTGATTGCTGATATAACGCACAGGATCTATGGCCTCGCGCGTTGGGCCAGCGGTAATGGTAATGTTGACTCCGGCCAGCTCGCCGGTTTCAAACATAGCTGCAGCAGCCTGTGCAATTTCTTCCGGCTCCAGCATTCTGCCAAGACCGACATCGCCACAAGCCTGTTCGCCTGAGGCCGGTCCCAGAACCGTGATATTTTTCTGGTTAAGTTGCTGCAGATTATCCTGGGTATTCTGATTGCGCCACATGGCCTGATTCATGGCCGGGGCAACAGCGATAGGCGCATTGGTGGCCAGACACAGGGTGGATAAAAGGTCTTCGGCACGACCCTGGCTCAGGCGCGCAATAAAGTTGGCGCTGGCGGGTGCTATCAGTACCAGATCAGCCCAGCGAGCCAGCTCAATATGCCCCATGGCGGCTTCTGCTTCTTCATCAAGTAACTCGATATGGACACGGTTTCCGGAAAGCGCCTGGAATGTCAGGGAGGTAATAAATTCCGCCGCTGAGGGAGTCATGACGACCCTTACATCAGCACCGGCCTTGATCAGCAGCCGACACAGTTCCGCGGCTTTATAGGCGGCAATGCCCCCGGTTACACCAAGAATTATTAGTTTGTTGGAGAGACTTAGCATGGCAGTCCAAAGTCAGGCAGAAAATAAAACCTGGGCTATAGTAAAAAATGTAGCCACTGTTTTTTATTTAATTTAAAACCAAGCATCCAGCTAATCAACTAATTAGCTGCAGATCAGCTTCACAACAGTGTGGCACAAAAGCGACGAAAGACTAACAGCATGAACGTGTAGATTCAATTTGCGCGGAATGCTGGTTATTCAAGAGGATAGGGGGATGTCAGCAACTTACGGGGGTTTAGGGTGGGAATAGCAGACTGGCCGAATAGTGAGAGACCACGAGAGAAACTGATCACTGCGGGAGCCCATACCCTGTCAGATGCCGAACTGCTGGCCATTTTTCTGCGGACTGGAACCCGGGGGGCATCGGCGCTGGACCTGGCCAGAGGCTTGATCAGCATATTTGGAGGTCTCAGAGGCATCCTGAAAGCCTCCAGAGAAGAGTTCTGCGCTTTACCGGGTATTGGGCGCAGTAAATTTGCCCAGTTACAGGCGGCCAGTGAGCTTGTCCAGCGCTGCCTTCAGGAAACCCTGTTAAGGGAAGATGTATTCTGTAATTCCCGTATTACCCGGCAGTATGTGAAATCAAGGTTGATTGATCGCGGCAGAGAGGTGTTCCTGTGCCTGTTTCTGGATAGCCAGAATCGGCTGATTGCCCAGGAAGAGTTGTTTCTGGGCACTATCGACGGCGCATCGGTACATCCGCGGGAAGTGATAAAGCGGGCGCTGTATCACAATGCTGCCGCCCTGATTTTTGCACACAACCACCCGTCCGGAATATCTGAACCCAGCCAGGCCGATATCAGTATCACCCTGCGTTTGAAAAATCTGCTATCGGAGGTGGATATCCGCACCCTGGATCACCTGATTGTCGGAGAAGGCGAAGTGCGCTCTCTGGCTGAGCAAGGTTACCTCTAGCCTGTTTGAACAACTAAATCCTGTATTCGCCGCCAAATGCTTTAAGATAAAGAGTTGTCGGGCAGTGTCCAGATGGGATGATCCTAAGAAATCCTTGAATTTAACCTGCTGTTCTGGTATAAAACGCGCTCTTTTTTTCACCGAATTTAACGCAAGGCCCTTGCAGGTCGATTTTGCGGAATGAACGAGGCAATACAATGTCTAGAGTATGCATGGTTACAGGCAAAAAACCGGTCACTGGCAACAATGTGTCCCATGCCAAGAACAGAACCAGACGCCGTTTTTCCCCAAACCTACATTCACACAGGTTTTGGGTTGAGTCTGAAAAACGTTTTGTAAAACTACGCCTGTCCAGTAAAGGCATGCGTATCATTGATAAACTGGGCATCGACCAGGTTCTTAGTGATATCCGCGGGCGTGGCGAAAAAATTTAGTTCGATTATTCGATTAAATTTATTTCATTCATAAATAATTCTACTGCCCTGAAAATACGTCAGGGTCAGTTCTGAGGCAAAAACGATGAGAGATAAAATCAGACTGGTTTCCAGTGCAGGTACTGGACACTTCTATACGACTGACAAGAACAAACGCAACATGCCAGACAAGATGGCAATCAAGAAATTTGATCCTGTTGCTCGCAAGCACGTAACTTATACAGAAGCGAAGATCAAGTAAGGTGTTTTTTATCCAGGTATTCCTGAATCAGGAATACCTGTCTTGTGCAAAGTTGTATCCCGAACACCTTTGATCCAGAAAGATTTTTGCCGTCAGTCAGTTAATCCGGGTCATCTTTTCTTTAGCATTTCCCGGTCCCTCTACTCTTCTTAATCACCACCCTTTCTGTATTTTCAGCTTACTGCCTGGGCTGATTACCGGACCAACGATTTACCAGACCACTTTCCAGACCAAACAAGTCCAGCGCACGTCCTACGCTCTGTTGCACCATGTCATCCAGTGTTTTTGGCCGGGTATAAAACGCAGGTACCGGTGGATTAACAATAGCGCCCATATTGGTCACTCTGAGCATACTCTCAAGATGACCGGCATGCAGTGGTGTTTCCCTGACCATCAATACCAGTTTTCGACGTTCCTTCAACACCACATCAGCAGCTCGACTTAACAGTGAAGAGGTCACTCCGGTAGCGACTTCAGAGAGGGTTTTGATGGAGCAGGGCGCAACCAGCATCCCCAGGGTTTGATAACTACCGCTGGAGATACACGCACCAATGTCTGCGTTGGCATAATGATAATCTGCCAGTTCAAGAAGTTCATTGATGGTGACCGAGCTTTCCTGGCTCAGGGTTACCTTGGCGGATTTGCTTACTACCAGATGGGTTTCGATATCCAGCTTGCGAAGCGTTTTTAGAGCTTCTATTCCGTAAACAATGCCGGAGGCACCGCTGATGCCAACAATAATTCTGGGTTTGCTAGTGGGACTGCCGCTCATTCGATTGACCTTTTGAGGATGGTGTATGTCATTGTAGCCAGTGCCGGGGATGCTTCCAATGGCTTTATCTGTTTCGTTTATACCTGCCCAGGCGTATTCAATTTTTTATTGGCGGGTCACGGGCAACAAGAGGCGCATTGAGTAAATATCTGTCAATACAGACTATCAAGGCAGGGAATGTACCGAGGAGAAAAAATGACATGCCCGCCATGATGGCCAGGCCAATAAATATCCAGGTCATGATCATCCATGCGGTCAACATTGTCAGACCATGAATGATGGGAACGTAACTTTGTTTCCTGCATTGCGGGCAATAAGCCGGAGAAAAAGAGACCGAAAAAATTTTCTGGTAACTGGAAACGGCTTCCTTGTGACAATGTGGACATTCATAAAATTTTTTTGCCATCGTATGCTTTAGCTATCCTGTTTATTCATGGTAAAGGTATCATGAGAGCAGTCTTTTTTTAAATCCAACATCAAAGTTGATTCAGGTCAAAATTTGAAAAGCTGACAGTGTGATACTTGAGAAGTATCAACAGGGGGACCTTAACAATGAACGCTTATTTTAATTTAACATTTACAAATGACCTGAGAAAATTCATTGCGCTTTTTTTGACAGGGATTGCTGTGAGTATTTCCTATTCTGCCTCTCTTACAGCACACCCTGATGAAAGTGATATTCCCGTACCCGTGAGTATCAATGCCCTGATGGTGACACTGATTGATCACTCAGCGCATTACATCTGGGATTATGCGGCATTGGAACGGGAAATTTCCGACGATGAATGGCGTACCATTGAATATTATGCCATCCAGCTCGCCGGCTCAGGCCCGCTAATTACTCTGGGCGGGGCGGGAAGTATGGATAATACCTGGGCTGAAACCGATTCCTGGGTAAGCTATTCACGCACTATGACCAATGCTGCCATGCTGGCTCTGGATGCCGCCAAGAACAAAGATAAAGCCTTGCTGGCGAGCACAGGGGACGTTCTTGTTGCCAGTTGCGAGGGTTGCCACAATGCTTTCAAGCCTGGCGTTCCCACCGTGGGTATTATGCATGCCCCTGATTATGACTACCTGTACCACCTGTTTGAAAGAAAATAATCTGCTTCGCTGAACGTTGAAGCATGAATATTCAGCTCAAGTCATAAGCAATAATAATTAAAGAGCGCTCTCATAAATTTTTAGAGCGCTTTTTTTTGCTTTCCACATGGACTTGCTGGATCTGGTAACTCGAGAATCAGACGTTGACGCTCTGAAGCGTTGACAGGCTAGTTGGCTACCTTCACCCACTGACCAGCAGCAGGTTCACCAAAGGGATAGTCACCGTTCAATAACCGCAACATGTCTTCCTGATGTTCAGGGAGACGTGTCTGTCGCGCCAGGTCTGCGTAAGTGATTTTGCCATCGGCCTGGATGTAGCTAATCTGTACCGGATTGGCAAACAGGGTCTCATTACGAGCAATTGGCCGGAAACTTCGAACCGACTCCATTAACAGCTCATCACTGATTCCTTCTCCGGCTTTTGCTGTCAATATGAAGGCGCGCGGGCCATAGTAAAGTACAGCAACGCGTTCGCTGCTTTCGGGGTTGATACCGGTAAATCCGCTTAAGCCAAATTGAGAAAGAGGCTCAGACTGCTGCAGGTTTTCTATCCCCAGATTTTCGCGAATGAACAAGCGCGGCTCCTTTGACTGCTGCAATCGCTGTGCCTCCACTTTAATCATGCTGCTACCATCAACACTGGCACTGGTCATGGTGGTAGTTGTTTCCTGTTTCGACCAGCCTTCAGGCAGCAGCAGGGTATAGTTGAAAAGGGATTGATAATAACGATTTCGCTGATCCCCACCAGCGACATTTTGCGGGCTGGGGCCAACAATCAAACCCGTAATTTGCTCACGGAAAACCACCGGATCTTCCTCGCTTGCCTGCCGGTCTGATAGCTCAGCGGCCTTGCCAACAACTTCCTGAAGACGCGTATCGTTGCGTGGATGAGAAGCAAACAGTCCATGGTAGCTTATCGCTGTTCGGTTGGATGTTCGCTTGGTGAAGTCCTCATGGTTCTTGAGTACTTCAATCACCTGCACCATGGCCAGAGGGTCATAGCCGGCTTTGGAAAGATATTCGGCACCGAGACTATCCGCTTCGAGTTCCATATCACGTCCATAGCCGCTGATTAATGCGCCGCTGATGAGACTGGTAGTTTCTCGCAGATCAACCCCGGTAGCGAAGATGAGCGCGATAGAGGCCGCATTGGCTGACCGGGCGGCGGTCTGTTGGCGCACCGCATGTCGAGCTGTGACATGACCTATTTCATGGCCAAGCACAGCAGCCAATTGTGCTTCGGAATTCAGGTAGGTGAGCAAGCCACGGTTCACGTAAACAAAACCGCCTGGCAGGGCAAAAGCATTGATGTCAGGACTGTCAATAATGGTAAAGACATAATCGAGTTCTGGCCGGTGTGAAACGGCGGCCATTTTTTGCCCGACTTTTTCCACGTAAGCCTGTAGTTCGGGGTCCTGATATATGGGGTTTTGCTGGAGCATCTCCGCGTGCAGCTCCCGCCCTTTTTCAAGTTCGGCAGATTCACTCATCAGCACAAAATTAGCGCCGCCTGTGGGATTACCTGCACAGGCAGAGAGAACAAAAGCTATTGCTATTACCAGCACGGAGCGCAAGAGATTGCTTGATTTATATAAGCTTTCCATAATTACATTCTAACGATAAAGAGCTTAATCAATGATGACCGTTTTGCGTGCAAGCAGGCTCAAGTCCCATTGATAAATTGTTTTAGCTGATTACCCAGACCATTACAGGCATTGGCTTCAACCCTTGCTATTAACGGGATGGGTATGACAACCGCCGGCATATAGGATTGCCCGTTTGCATCCGTGCTGATTGAGCCAACACTGCTTTGGCTATCCAGGTGCCAGATTTCTGCTTCAAAGTTGGAATCATCCTGCCAGGTACCAAAACCAAAACAGCCACCACCACCCGGGCCAATGGTGCAGGAGATAGAACCGGACTGTTCTGAGCGTTCTGTAATACCATCCAGCCAGACAATATATTCAATGCCAAATTCGTCGAGTCTTTCTGCGGCGACATCCATGGACATCAGCTGTTCCAGATGACCGGTACGCATGGGTGCAGTGCGCGGCTCAAAAAATGGAAACATGGCATCGAGGAATTCCTGTTCATCAACAACGGTAATTGAATTGTCACCGCGAGAGACCACATCGGCAACACAGCCGACAAAACTTTGTTCGGTTTCATAATTATTATTTTGACGCCTGCCAAGAATAACAATGGTTTCATCGGCATTGTTAATCGAAGTAGAGCTTTGCCGGAATTCATCAATTTCAGTTGTGGTGCAACTACAAAGAAAAAGCAGGAACGGTAAGACAAAAGCCGTAACAGGAAATGTACCGGGGTTGAACAATGTAAGCTGTTTCATCTTGGAGTCTCTGGATATGGTTTTACCCATCAATTACTAGCTATTACTTTATTGTGTTCACAATTTTTTATTCAATTTAATACCAATCTATCTATCTATGTTTCTATCTTTACTCTTGCATAATATTTTGAGAACGAAGCCACTCATTAATTTCAGGAATATTACTGAAACCCAGGGTAAAACTTGCCGCCAGGTCTCTCAGGGCTACATTGGCAGCATCGTTTACACCCGCGTCCACCGATTGAAATGTTTCCTCGGGTGATTTGCCATATGCCGTCATCACCCAGTCAGCAATATAGTCGCCATTGGACTGGGCCAGTCTCATATTATATTTGACCCAGATTTCGTAAACATTTAGACGGGTTTTCTGGGGCAGGCCAACCTGAAACTCCTCGATGGCGGGAACAAACACCGCATCAATGTCACTCATACCCGAGGGGCTTTCCAGACTGTCCAGCTGCACGACCTGTTCAAATACAGCCGGCAGCATGGTATTAAAAAGTTCAAGCTGTGAAGCTCCGGAATTAATGATGTACTGGTCATCACCGGTATTATCATTTATCTCAATGAAGCTGTGATTGATGAAGGCTTCATCGTAGTAAACGCCTACAGTGAGCGGCAACTTTTGCACCAGAGGCGCAGGGAAGGTGCCCTCAATATTAATTGTTGCCGCAGAACAGGCTGTCAGCAACACTATTATGCTCGCCAGGCTGTACTTGATAGCAGTCAGCTTTCCAACTTTTGGAATCTGGGATACTTTTCCTGTTATTAATTGAATCATTTTCATCATCTGCTACTGCCCGCGGGTATCAAGGGATTTGGCCCGGGGGCTACATAGTTTACTCCAGTTTCTGTTTACATCAATATGCCGTGTTCATTGATGATTTCCTAGTAAAAATCATTAAGACCAACAAAAGTACCGCCGTTTTTGCGCGCCAATTCACGCATCAGGGTGGCAAAACGTATGCCGGTAGACTGGTAACGGTCCGGCTGTGAAAAATATACGGGAAAGCCAATGCCATGGATTCTTACCAGGCGATTTCCTTCGCTGTCCTCCACGTTGATTCGATCTACGGTCTCGATCACATTTCGGATTGAGCCGCTCCCGGGTGGAAATTCATCACCAAGGACGTAAAGACTGATTTTTTTGCCCGGGTCGTAGAAGTTACGAATTGCCGTGGTTATTCCTTCAACCGGGCTGGAATTACTAAAAGGATTCCAGGTGCGCAGGCGCTGCAGAATAGCTTGCCGGCGCGCCGGAGTATCCGGAATCCAGTCACCACGAAAGCTGGAAAACAGGTATTCTCCCATATCATTCATTACCTGGATGCCTTTCACTTCCGGGTAGATGTCCAGGGTGTCTACCATCACTTCCAGCATGCGCGACCAGCTGTAGTTGAACATACTGCCGGAAGTGTCGATAAGAAAGATAATGTATTCACTGTCTACAGGCACTCCACCCACCGATTCGTTGAGCTGTAGCTGGTCCATATTATTTTGCAGACGTCGCATTTCATCCGTAAGTTGCTGGCGCGCCAGTGCCATTTCACCTTGCAGGATATCGTCCTCGGAGGATTGCTGGCTGGTTGTATTGAACTCGCCATTCAGGATGGATAGCTCCCGGCGCAGGCGGGCAATCCTGTCGTCATATTGGGAGATTTGTTCATGCTTGGCATTAAGTTCACGGTTGAGAATATTGGTTTCTCCGCGAATCTCGAATAGCTGACGTTGCAATTCAAGTACGCTGCCTTCAACTGGTGTATCTGATATTTCAAGCGTTGTGGGGGTAGATGACTTGGTAATCATGATCAGCAGAATGATCGCACCAAAGCCACAAGACATGACATCCAGGAAGGAGACATTAAATGTTTCTGAAGTTCGTCTTGCCACAATTAATCCTTGCTACCCTTGTTTGCCTTGCTTGTGTTTACCTGACTAAAGTTCATTTATGCGCTTATTCATATAATCAATGCGTTACTTTTATGGCCAGTCACTGGAAGGGCTTAAAAAAGAGCCGCCGGTTGAAACCGCAAGTTTCCAGTAAAGTGATGCGGCCATGGGATCACCTTCCAGAGGTGCCAGTACTATATTGACCGGAATTCCGGGGGGTAATCTCCCCACGGCACTACGAAAAAGCTCTTCTCGCTCCCTGCCCGATACCGTGTTCTGGTTGCCATCAGGTCGGCGACTAAAAAGTCCACCTTCCCTGCTACCCAGTGTCGGCAGACCATCGGTAATCAGATAAATATTGTCAGGTAAGGGATTCATGGCGGCAACAGCCTGAAATACGTTTTCCAGGTTAGTGCCGTTCTCTGGAATAATTTGATTAATTCTTGAAACAGCATCTGAAAGCTGGGCTTCATCAGCCACTTCCAACCAGTTGCCGTTAGTGCCGGGTATTAAGGGCTGAACTTGTTCATTAAAAGTATAAATCTGATACTGGCTCGGTGGTGGTAGCTGGGTAGTAAGCCAGTCAACGACCTTGCGCACGCCAACCCATTTGTCTGAAGCAATCCTTGTTTCAACTGACATATTTCGACGTCGAATAATATTAACAATGGTGTTATCCAGCATACTGGCGGATGTGTCTACCAACACCAGAATGCGACTGCCGCCCAGAATCAGGCCGGTGAGATATTGGCGGTTACCATCACCCACATAAGGCCTGATAAAATTTCCGCTGAAAGAATCCTGTGCCGCCCTCAGTCTTTCGAGTTCTTCCTCGAGGGTCTGGATATCAGACTTTAATTTTTCAACACTTTCCTTTTTAGCCAGTGTGGTGTTTTCAAGTTGAGCCAGTTCTTCAAGAAAGGTATCAATTTCCTCCTGGATTGAACGGGCCAGCCCCTGAGCCTCCACCATCTGAAAATCTACTTCTGAAATAGTATTACGTACCCTGACCAGATTTTCCTGGCCTTCGTTAATTTCTTCATTAAGCAGATTGATCTCGGCGGCAAGATCGGGATTATTTGCATCATTCTGCACTGTGGACGAGTGATCCAGAATAAGAAAAATAAGTACTACTGCGCCAAAGCCACAGGACATGACATCCAGAAAAGACAGGCTGATAGGATTGAATTCACGTTTTGCGGCTCTGTCCTGTGCCATGGCTTATTCGACCTGAATGAGCTGGAGCGGCGTGCTTGCGCCAGGTAAATTAATGACATCGCCGAGCTTGAGAGCCGAAGATGAAGCAGCGCTGGAGCCGTTAATTTGTATAGCGCCTGAACCACTATTTTCGAGCTGCACAGACTCCTTGGTAACGGAAAATGTGAGAACTCCATTTTCACCTGCTTCCAGGTAAATGGCGTTATTATTTTCTTCATCGCTGTTCGGTCCGTATTGAATAGATACAGGGAGTGAATAGGCGCGATGATTAACCAGGATATGAGAAGGCCGAGTGTCGGATTGTTCTTTTTTCGCTCGAGTACCTTGCTGTTTGCTCTGGGGCAGGCTTGCGGTAAAACTCAAAGAGCCAGCATCTCCCTTGATATGATCAAGGTGAGTCAGGCAGTTTTCAATTAGCATGGCTTCCCTGACCGCAGTAATATTTTTTAGATACAGGGACACGCCCGGCAAGCTGGCATCAGACTCCGGTAAATGCAGGTCATAATTATTTCCGGCAATGGCTTCCAGCTCGGAATTAATGCGAGCAAATATATTCCGTACTCTTTGTTCAAAATGGCCACGGTTAATTTTTGCCTGGTAAACAGAGCCCTTGTTGTTAATTTCCATTAGTATTTCATTATCTTGCAGTGAGCGTCCCAGCCAGTCTTCAAGCTGGTTATATACATACTGCTCGGTCTCCGCATTGTGATGAGGGTCAAAGCGGCTTTGCTTGATAAACTCATCGGTCACCATGTTGACCCAGCTATCATGGAGTGCAATCAGGCCTGTTCCTGGAATCTGAATCACTTTGTCCCGTGCAGGTTTGTTGTCCTTAAAGGAAAAGGTGGTCAGCACAGTCTGATGTAACTGGATATCGAGATAAACAGTCATAGCGGGATTGTCGGTATTACCCGCCATTAACAGTGGCATATCTACAAGGCCGACGGCATCGAATTCGCAGGATTGAACCAGGCCAAGCAAGATGGAAAGCTGATTGCGGTTGTAGTTACTGGGAACCGCAAAAATAACTTCATCTTTCAGGTCATGCTGGCGCGCTATATCTTTCAAATGGGCAAACGCCAGGTCAGCCTGATGACGAAAGTGATTGTTGCTATTTACCAGGGGATCAAGGCTTAGTTGAGACCAGAACTGGGAAAACGTATGGCGCGGATGAAGCCGGGCAGTTTTTCGGGCATCTTCACCGAACACCGGATTTTTGTTGGCAATATTGGCAAAGCCGGGACTCTGGATAAGAATTTCATCCTCGTTACGCAGGCAGATATTGCGGTCTTTCAGCTCAATGATGTGCACACTCACGCCTGTTCATCCTTTGCCGGAACCTGAAGATGTCTGATCAGGTAATCATCACAATAATTCTGTGTGTCCAATACCAGACGATCCTGCATCAGCTGCAACTGATATAGCAGAAACATAATAAGAATACTTACCACCAGAGCGATAAAGGTGGAGTTAAAGGCGACACCCAGGCTGGCGGTAACACCGGCGATATCGCCGCTTGCTGCCTTGTGCGCCTGACCAAGTGCTTCACCGATACCGCGCACAGTACCCAGGAAGCCGATGGAAGGAATAGCCCAGGCGATATAGCGCACGATGGTCAGTTCGCTTTCCAGACGGTCTGCTTCCGAGTTACAGGTATCCTTGATGACAGAAGCAACATCGGGAATATTTCGGGTAGAGCCAAAGCGTTGCAACGCCGCCAGTAGAGCGCGAGGCAATAGGTATTGTCTTTCTTCTACGGGGAGCGCCTGTACCGGCCGCGCATAATCACGCGCGTCTTCGGGTAAGATACTCATTCCCTCTGACAGATTGAGCAGTGAACGATTAAGTAATTCGTTTTCTTTCCTGTTGCGGTAAATCCTCAGACCGATTATGGACATGGCCCAGAGCATCAGGATGATACAGGTCTCCTGCTCGAAGTCTTTCATCACCACATATAATGAACGCTCGGAAACAAAATCCGGGTCTGCAGCCTGCATTATGGCTTGCTGCTCCATTTGCAAATCCGCATTGGGCCGAATAACTGCTACATAAACTGCATGGACTAGGATCACGGCAATGATCAATGCAAAGACCTGGTAGAGAAAATCGGAAATAATGCCCTGCTGTTTCATAAAAATGCCTTGTTCAGTTTTCTGGATTTAAATGTCTATAGGAAAGGCGACAGGTAAGTCTTCTGTAATTTGTTCACTGGGTACAAAATTTTCATCTATCGCGTCTAAAATAATTTCACCATCGGGCTCAGTTATATTTTCTTCCAGTGGTCGACCAGGGTCTTCACTTGCCACTTCTGTTTGCTGTTCTTCCTCTGGGGCAGCCACATCATTTTCAGCCGCATAAACACTCAGGCTGGAAAAAACCACAAGAGCCATCAATTTTTGGTAATGGGTCATCGCTGATTACTCAAGATAGCGTGCGACTCTGAAACCGACATCATCACGGGACTCATTATTGTAGTCGCGAAAGCTGAGTCTCAATTCTGTAATCGTGCCGTGAGCCCAGCTTGAGCCTCTGATTACATGATAGGTCCCCTGTACCGGACCCAGGGGGTCTGTTTCCATGGCAGTACCAATCTGGCCACTTGAGCCGTAATAATCATGTACCCATTCTGCAGCGTTGCCACCCATATCAAAAAATCCGTTACTTTTAGGTGCAAAACTCCCCACCGGCGCTGTGCCCAGATAACCATCATTGTAGTTGGCAATAATCCTGCCCAGGAAAACACCAGCGGAGATATCAGCATAATTTCCATGATTGGCTGGCGGGGGTAACTCTGGGCCCCATGGGAATTTGAGCAGGCTGTTTGGATCATTATCGACTCTTGCTGCCCATGCCCATTCAGCTTCTGTAGGGAGTCTGTAACCGATACTGGCAGGATTGAAGCCACTAATTTTACCGTTTTCTTCAAGGTAAAAAGGCTCGAGCCCTTCCTCGATACTCAACCAGTTACAGAAAAAGGCGGCCTGATCCCAGGTCACCCTGACTACGGGCTGGTTGTTATTGCTCAAGGTTCTGCCTTCAATTACGCCGGAAGAATGCTCCTTGTCGAAGCGCGCAAACTGGCTATTGTTGACTTCCATCAGGGAAAGATAAAAAGGGCGAGTCAGATTTACGTGACGCAGCACCTCATTGGCCTGACGCCCCGGCTCCCTTCTCGAGGCCCCCATCTGGAAGGTACCTGGATAAATCAGTTTCATGGATTGCCCGACAGCATTGGTGATAAAGGGCTTGATTGATTCCAGACGTTGCTCTTCAAGTGTCTTCAGGCGGACATCCAGTTTTTGTTCCAGACCGGGTCGGGAAACAAAATCGGTTTCAAAAGTAACGTATCCATCGCGTTTGATTTCAAGTAGCTGGGTAGCGGCAAGCAGCTCAATGGTCTGGTTGGCATTACCCTGTAATTCTCCATTCACATAAAGTTCTGCGTCTGCGGGTATAGCGCTGATTTCTACAGAGCTGAAAATAGGGTCAAGATTGACCTGCAAGGAGATTTCTTCTTCGGGACGGGTTGTAAAGGAGCGCCGGGTTTCCTGATAGCCATTAAGGAAAAAGGAAAGCTCATGAGTAGTGCCGGGTGGCACGATGATTTCAAGTGGTGTTTGTCCCTGAAACACACCATCCATGGTGACATTGGCATTACTGGGGCTTGATTGCAGTAGAACCAGTCCGTCGGCCTGTTCCAGCTCGATTAACGGCAAGGTCATCGTCTGTCTTGCAATCACCGCTATATTTTCTGTCCATACTTTGTGAGCGGGTAGCTTCACCAGAATTTCATGCTCCCCTTCGAGAATTTCTGCCACCAGCGGTGTTTGCCCGCGATCCTGACCATCGACAGAAACTACTGCGCCGGCAGGGCGGGTATTAATTGAGACTTCAGCCCAGGCCGGTAACAATTCAATATCCAGGCGTTGTTTTGTTTGTCGCCCTTCCATAAAAATGGCTGTTTCAAACGCCTGGTATCGATCCAGTGTGACGGAAACAATATGATCACCCGCGGCTACTTCGAAATCCGTCAACGGCGTTTCTCCTGCCATCTGGCCATCAATAAAAACCTGCGCGCCATTAATATTGCCACTGTTCAAAGTTAAAAAGCCCGGAAGTGGCTGCATGTTGATGACAAAGGTTTGTGCCTGTTGATCAGTAACAGTGAGGTCGGTGTCCAGGGGATAATAACCTTCGGCTGTTACCGTGACCGGAAGGTCACCCTTGAGAACCAGAAAGCGCGGGCCGATTTTTATTGCCAGGGGGCTTTCGACATTAACGATGCTGGCTGCCGGTGTGACATCCAGATAAACAGATTTCGCCGAAAGTACAAACCATGCTGCACTGGCAAATATAAGGAAAAAAGCAGAGAGGATAACTTTGACCGGACTAAGCTTTAAGCTGAATTTTTTTGAGGTTTGACCGACAGGAGTAAAATCAATCGGCTGGATGGGTTCTTCCAGATTTTGATTTCCGTTGGTATTGCTCAAATGATTCTTGATGTTGTCGTCAGACATCTGGTTATCAGCTCTTGATAATGATTACAGTATTTCTTCAACACACTGCACGGTGATGACTGGTGACTTGCCATCAAAACCCACAATAAACTCTTCCCTGACATCACGAAATCCCTCCCTGATACCTACTGCCACATAGGATCCGGGTTCAAGGCTAAGCGTATGGCGGGTAAATTGACCAAGACTTCCAACCTGATAAACAGTGACATCTGTAAGCGCATCAGACTGCAATATTACTTCGACAGGTTCGGTGGCACGCTGAATGAAATTTCGCAGAGTATTTAACTGAGCGTTCAATCTTGGCCAGTTACCATCAATTTTAACGGCTTCGTTGTAGATACCAACAGCTTGTTCATAAACGGCATTTTCTGCAAGGCGCAGTGGATCGTTGTTGATAGTTTCCAGATAGTTATCCAGATTGTTGCGGCTATTGGCACGGCTTTTCCCTTCGCGTGCCGAGACCACATTTTCGTCAATAGCAAGCGCTTCATTATATTCAGCCAGTGCTTGCTGCCACTGCTCCTGATTTTCAAATGCGTTGGCGGCGTCAAGATGAATGTTGATTGCGCTCAGGGTCATCTGGTCAATAGTCTGCTCCAGCGCGGATTGGGCTTCGGGGGACTGGGGTTTCAACGCCAGTGCCTGTCTAAACGATGTTTCGGCAGCTTCCGGTGCATTGGACGCCAGCGCGCTGAACCCCTGCGACATGGCGGCAGAAAAGTCACGATCTAGGATATCAGTATTAACCTGTTCAAGCAGGGCAGCGGCACCAACATGGACCGGGTCAATTGCCAAAGCCTGACGGTAAAATTCGCGCGCACTTTCAAATTCACCAGCATCATGTGACAGTCGGCCCTGTGCTATAACATCAAGTACTTCAGTAAGTATCTGGGCGCGATCATAACCATTTACCGCGTCGGCACTATCTGGATTAATTAAGATGGCAATACTGAAAGACTCTTCAGCCAGAGCAGGATCGTCATCCAGAATGGCCTGCTCACCAGTGGCCAGATAACGATCGAACACATCCGGCAGGCTGATATCCAGCCTGGTCAGTATTTCCAGCCCTTGCTGATAGAAAGTGGCAGCGCCGATAAAGTCCTGGCTCTGATAGGCTGCATCGCCCTCGCCGGCCAATGCAAAAACGCTTTTGATATCGGTTTCAGCCCAGGTCTCAACTTCTTTTTCTTCCAGTGATTCCTGCAGATCGAGCAGTTCAGCCAGAATATTCTGCGCGGTTTCCCGTTGTCGTAATTTTTGCGCTTCTTCAAACGGGGCGACAGAATTTACGGCAGCGGCGGTATTTGAAGGTGTATTCACCACTACTACACTGCTGGTAGAGGGATCCGGCGGTGTAATCAGGCGTGGCAGCACAAAAATAACGCCGGCCACCAGCACCAGTAATAAAAAGAAAATGCCGCCAAGGATTTTGGACTGTTTCTTTTTTTCCTCATCACTGCGACGAATTTCCTCAAAGCCCAGTGGCGACGCAGCAGTGCCACCCGCTGCTTCTGGAGGCGCAGACTTTCCCGTCAGGTTGATATCTGCAGGTGTGATATTGTCAAAATCTGAATCAGCCATGGCGTGCTGCTCTTGAATAGTGAATTAGCCCTGATCCTGGACGGCATTTTGCTCACTATAAATCCGAGCTTGTGGCCTCCCCGATATCATTGGCATAAATATCCGCGAGCAGTTCACGCCATTGTTCATACTGGGCTTCAATCGAGCCGGAAAGCGTGATAGTGCGCTGTTCCAGTTCGATAGTCTGTGGCGCAATTTCCATCTCTAGAGAATTACCAAGTTCAGCCAGGGCTTCCACATGCATTTGCCGCTCATCACCCTTGCTGAAAGCATCTTTTATGAGCCAGCCACCGCTGGCAATAATTACCGGTGAGGAATAATAAGCTGCGGCATTATTACTTTGAGTGGCCGCTATTCCACCAATTATGGCTGCCACACCCATGATCATATTACGCCTCGCATCGGCCGCAAGCCGGTCCATTTTCATCACTTCTTCATAACTCATGCGGCGGTACTCGGTATAGGGCGATTCCATCTGGCGCACAAAGTTGGAATAGTAATCCTGGAGGGCATCCACATAGAGATAGTCCCTTTCGCGAATATCCTCGATACGGTTTATGACAGGGTCATTTTCTGCAGGCAAGCGTGTGACCTGAAGAATGCCGTCACGATCTTCTTCCAGATAATCGTCGAAAATCTGCGGGGCAAAATCGCGGGCAAACTGAATCTGGGAAACTGTCCTGATATTTAATACTTCCTCGCGACTGATATTGCGCTGTTTATAAGCAAGCAGGTCATTGGCAATCTTGTTGAAGAGCCCCTGAAACGCATCTTCACTTCGTCGCATACGCGGGTCATAGCTGTATTTACTGACAACTTCCTCATATTCCTTATTGATCCAGGTTGCTCCTGTGGAGTCTTTTACATTGACCTGCAGGCGCATGGTTTCTCCGTCAGACTGCAGGATAGTGCCGGTAATAGCCAGATCACTGCTGGACAGATCGCCTGGTACAACCCTGACAACTCCCCAGTTACCGCTATTTTGCAAGGCACTGGCAAGATGGTATGAGGCAAAGTAGGTTTCTGCCATGCGCACATCGGAAAAGGTTAATTCTTCCCGGTTACGCGGAATATCATCCAGACCAGGCTGGAAAATGCCAATGCCAATGTCCAGAAGCTCTTCCTCAACAACCCCGTCACTATCTGACTTGATCGGGGTGAATGATGTGCTTTTCACCGTCTGAGTAGAACAGGCGCTGACACCTGCCATCAGTAATAAAAAGAATAGTGGTCTAAACTTTCCTAACATAACCGGATTCCTTTCATTATTTTTTCAATAGTTACCAAATGAGTCACCAAAATTATCAAGTTCAAATTGTGATACGTATGTGACCATGTTTTGGGATTCAACATTATTATTCAACCCCGAGTTACTGGCCAACACCGGTATAAGCCCGGTACTCATCCCAGAGTTTTTCCCGCAATTCAGGATCGGGTTCTGTCATGGCAGCTTCCCGTAACTGTCTGGCTACAACATCATCATTGTTGCCGTTTGGAATATCTTCGGGTACCGGAAAGGTTTCGGGCTGATTGTTGTTGGAAAAATCGCCCTGTCGACTGGCATTACCAGCAGGCATAACACCACCACCGGTTGAGCCTGGGGGAGCTGAAGCAATCACAATAGGGCCACTGGCACTGCTGCCTTCACCGCCGCCATCAGCGCCACCACCGCCGGAACCACCACCAGACATGACGCCGCTGCCAGCTTCATCGGCTTCAGATTGCGCGCGCTCGCGTTCACCGAGAATCATACCGTCAAATTCAGCAAATCCTTCATTAAGTCTTGCGTCCAAAGCTGCGCGGCGCTCAGAAGCCGTCATCACCTGACCCCGACCGGCGGAAAGATCTGCAAAAGGATCATCGCCATTGGTCTGGCCACCACCAGCCGAACCTCCTGCTCCAGCTGTCGAATTGCCGTCGAAGCCGCCATCAGCACCAGCTTGCTGGCCCTGACTGCTTTGGCCGCCATTTTGAGAGCCAGTCTGCCCCCCCGTCTGGCTACCACTTTGCTCGCCGCTGGCACCGTTATTTTCAAGGCCGCTATCAGCAGCCTGATCACTGCCAGAGGATCCCTGACTGCCCGCAACCTGGGGTAAGGACTCAATGCCACCATTCGAAGAGGATGAATTGCTGCCTTCTGTCCCGCTTTGCTGGCTCTGGGAAGACTGGCTGTCGCTGCCCTGGTTGCCGCTATTGCTGCTGATAGTAGGCAAGCCTGGCGAGCCTGGCATACCCGGGGAACTACCCGGCATACTGGACGAAGAGCTGGTGCTGCTGGGTGAGCTGCTGCTTGAAGATGAGCTGCTGCTGGATGAAGCGCTGCTGCTCGAGGACGAGCTTGGCCTGCTTGGAGGAGCGCT
Source organism: Gammaproteobacteria bacterium (assembly GCA_024644515.1). Classification (GTDB taxonomy): domain Bacteria; phylum Pseudomonadota; class Gammaproteobacteria; order Pseudomonadales; family Pseudohongiellaceae; genus Eutrophocola. Next base: position 12,124 of record JAHEHN010000036.1, on the reverse strand, counting down.
ACTACTGGAAGAAGATGAAGATGAGCTGGGCATACTGGGGGATGATGAGCTGGAACTGGAGGTGCTCTGACAACCGGCAATGATCAACAATGACGCGCCCAGCGCCACCGGCAATAAAGGTGAGATGAATTTCTGCATTATGGTCTTCTTACTTGATCTTGCCATGTGGCCTGCTCTTTCAATATTGTCTTATCGTCTATGAATAGTTTTCCAGTGCTTTGACAAAAAGTTTCCAGTAATAATTCGTCACTACCCTGTTTCGTCTGAAAAAACTCTACTGGGATATAACCGGAACCAGTTATCGTGCGACTTCAGTGCACTCAGGTCAACCGTTTTACGGCAAAATCCTGTTTCAGGATTAGTATTGAATTCTGTCATTGGTATGCTGAATCTGCACTTAATCGTGCCCGGCTACCTGCTTTGGCTATATGACCGGCACAAACAAGGGAAAATTACCTGAAAATACTGCGAAACCAGCGCCAGTGTGAGTGTGCTGCTCAAGAATATTAGCTTTCTCAGTCGGGGTTTCTTTCCAGCATAAGGTTGCCATATGGATCACAGGTTGCGCGCCATGTTGGTGCCAGCCAGGTGGTGGCATTGGTTTCCACCAGCAGTGCGGGCCCCGAGACGCTGTTTCCAGAACCCAGCTGCGCGCGATGCACCACCGGAACAGCCTGTTCCATCCCGTAAATAGTGGCTTTGCTGGAAATTGCGCTATTCAGGTCAGGCCTGAGACTGGTTTCAAGTATCGGAGCCTCTTTAATCTCGCGCATACTCAAACGCAAATTCACCAGTTCCAGCGGGCTGTCCAGCCTGTGTCCGTATCGCTGTTGATGAGCATTGTGAAACTGTTCACGGGTCTCATTGACGCTAGTCCATGGAATGGTCAGACTGGTCGATTGTCCCTGATAACGCAGCTCAGCCCGGCGTTCCAGGTGGGTGTTTTCCGCGCTAACCCCCTCTTCCGCCAGTTCCTGAAGCCCTTGAGCAGCCATTTTTTCGAAAATATCGTCACTTTCCAGGGGGTCAAGTTCGTCAAGTAACACCTGATGTGTCCGGGAAAGCTGACGTTCCACTGGCGCCAGAAACATTCCCATAGCGGATAAAACCCCGGCATGCACAGGAACCATTGCGCTATTCATGCCCATGGCTTCCGCCAGAGCGCAGATATGCAGCCCCCCGGCGCCACCAAAACAGCATAATCTGAAGGTTTTTGGATCGTGTCCGCGGGCAACCGAAATGACCCTCAGTGCCCTTGCCATATGCTCATTGGCAACCCTGATAATGCCTGACGCGGTTTCTTCCAAGCTTAATGATAATGCGTTGGCAAGGGGCTGAATGACAGCTCTGGACGCCGCAATATCAAGGGCCATTGAGCCCCCAAGAAAAGCATCGGCACGGATTCTGCCTAATACCAGGTTGGCATCTGTCACCGTAGCAAGAGTGCCGCCCTGGCCATAGCAGGCTGGCCCGGGGGTGGCTCCGGCAGACTGCGGACCTACCTGTAATAATCCGCCCGCATCAACCATTGCTACCGAGCCGCCACCGGCGCCAATGGTGTGCATATCGACCATGGGAACAGCGACCGGGTATTCACCGATACGGCCCTCTGTGGTTAAGTTTATCTCCCCATTAAGTAAGGCAACGTCACTAGAGGTGCCACCCATATCAAAAGTGAGTAATCGCTTTTGTTGGGTGAGTCTGGATAGAAAACTGGCGGCCGCCAGACCCCCGGCAGGACCTGAAAGCAGCAGGTTTACCGACTTGCGTGAGGCCTGTTGAGCATCAATAGTGCCCCCCGAAGACTGCATGACAGAAAGCCTGGATGGCTGTGTACCTGCTTTAAGCCGAAGCAGGTACTCACTAACCAGCGGGCCGAGGGTAGCATTAAGCCAGGTTGCAATACCGCGTTCATATTCCCGGTATTCGGGGAGGATCTCAAAGGAACTGGTGATAAAGGGGGCGTAATCCAGCTTATCCTCAAGAAAACTGGCGACGGCTTGCTCATGGTCTGGATTGAGGAAGGAAAACAGCAATGATATTGCCACTGCATCGGGTTTTTGCTGCTGCAGGCTTTGCAGAAGTGCGTTCAGACTCTCATGGTTGAGAGGCTCGAGTTCCTGGCCATGAGAATCCATGCGGCCGTCGGCTTCAAGACATAACTCTCTAGATACCGGGGCAGGAATCGGAGGTGACTGCAGGCGGTACAGATGTGGACGTGTCTGCCGGGCAATAGTCAGAATATCAGCGAAACCGGTGTTGGTAATGAAGGCGGTTTTAACACCCTTGCCTTCCAGTGCGGCATTGGTTGCCACGGTACTGCCATGTACAATTTTTACCTGGCCATTGCGCACGTCCCCGGCTAGACCCATTTCCTCGATCCCCTGTAGAATGGCCTGCTCCGGCGCGCCGGGGGTGGACAGTACTTTGTGGGTTCTGAGTTCTGAAGCTTTGCTGGTGCCTTCGCTGGACGGGCTGGCAAACAACACGAAGTCGGTGAAAGTACCACCTGTATCTACACCAAGAATCATAACGTAAGCTTCCGCCCCTGCAATCTTTATCCAGAAAGGAAATCGAGCTGCATTATATAGTAGAAAACCTGCTGGAAAGCAGAGTAGCGGGCTTTATGATAGCGGCTGCCAAACCGGCAAAAGCACAAAAGAATTAACCTATCCCAAAGATCAGGCGAAAAACAGAATGCCAGAGTTACCAGAAGTAGAAACAACGCGCCGTGGCATTGAGCCGCATATTCTGGATCGCGAAATTACCCGGGTAGTGGTTCGGGAAAAAAAATTGCGCTGGCCAGTGCCAGTGAAATTACCCTCACTGGTTTCCGGACAACAGGTTCTGTCGGTAAAGCGTCGTGCCAAGTATCTGCTTATAGACCTGGGGACGGGTACGCTGATGATTCATCTGGGCATGTCGGGCAGTTTGCGGATTGTTGCGGCAAGCCTGCGCGCGGAAAAACATGATCATGTGGATTTTGAGCTCCAGGGGGGTAATGTGCTGCGCTATCGTGATCCAAGAAAATTCGGCAGTATTCTCTGGATTGACAGGGAAATCGGGCAGCATCCGCTTCTGGTAAATCTCGGTCCTGAGCCATTGACGGAAGATTTCAGCAGCGACTATCTCTATGCACTGTCCAGAAAAAGAAAGGCGCCTGTAAAATCGTTCATCATGGATAGTCATGTAGTGGTAGGAGTAGGAAATATTTATGCTAATGAGGCTTTGTTTCGGGCCGGCATCAGACCCACTCGCCAGGCAGGCACTATTTCAAAGGTGAAATACCAACTGCTGGTCGCCACTATAAAAGAGATACTGGCTCAGGCCATTAAAGTTGGCGGTACCACATTGCGGGATTTTACCGGAGGCAACGGTGAGCCCGGTTATTTCAAACAATCTCTCGCGGTTTATGGTCGGGGTGGAGAACCCTGTGTGAGCTGCAACAAACCCTTGAAAGAGATCCGGCAGGGGCAGCGGTCAACAGTTTACTGTACAGGTTGTCAGCGTTAACATGAAAAACAAAACACGAAAGATCTCCGCTTTTGCTTTTTCAACACAAACTTTTTTAAATCAGCTGGGGGCATCATGAAAAAAACAGCCAGGGTAATCTTGCCTGGAATCACTGCGTTATTTTTATCCATAGGCGCTTCTCTAGGTTTTGCACATCACTCATTCCCGGTACATTTTGTACCTGATGGTGAAGTGACTGTTAGTGGCGTGGTAAAAAGTTTTCGCTTCGCCAACCCCCATGGCGTTCTGGAATTGACAGTTATTAATAAAGATGGCGAAGAGGAAGCCTGGCGTGCTGAAACCAATTCACCAAGCATATTGCGTCGCAGGGGCTGGGATCGTGACTCCCTGACAGCGGGAGATGAGATCACTATAACTGGCTGGCCAGCGAGAAATGATGATAACTACATGAGAATTCGAAGTGTCACCTTTGCTGATGGTTCCATTCTGGCTACACAGAGAGGCCAAACCCTGGATCAGGATTGATACAGTCTTCAGATCGTATAGATACTTAATGTGCCGATGATAATTGTGTGGATATAAAATGATTAAACCAATTCAAATCAGGTCGATACTATTCATTAGCCTGTTACTTTCTTCCATGACAATGATGGCCGCTGATGCCCCTGATATATCGGGCTTCTGGACGGTAAAGTTTGAGCAGACGCCAACAGGCACCGAGTTATTTGAAAAACTTCCCGAGGATGCATTGTTTATCAATGATGCCGGTGGTGGTGAGTTGGCGGAAGGTGATTACGGTGGCTTGCAGTTAACCGAAAGAGCTCTACGGGAGATAAGTGAATATGATTTCGAATTTGAATTCAGTATGGCCTATACCTGCATGCCGCCTTCCGCAGTTTTTTATATGCAGGCACCGTTTTCCATGGAGATTGATCAGGGCCGGGACCTAATAGTATTCAGGATGGAATACTTTGACATGGTTAGAATAATCTACATGGATGGCAGGGATCATCCCGGTGAGGATTATCCACACTCCAAAAACGGCCATTCCATAGGGCACTGGGAAGGTGATGAACTGGTGGTGGACTCCACCCATTTCGTGGCATCAACATTCATGAATAACGGTTTCAATCATAGTGAGGACATTCACATGATTGAACGATTCAAAATGAGTGAAGACGGACAGACCTTGTGGCTAACCCAGGTGTATGAAGATCCTGCTGTGTTTGCCGGGAGGGCATCAAGATATATGGCATGGCGTAAAGTGCCGGGTGAGCATATATACCCCTATGACTGTGACCCGTCATTTGGCAGATAGTTAGAAAGGCTCTTTATAGATCTGGAGTTCAGGGCGGGAAAAATCTAGAAATTATTTTTTGTCTGTCAACTTGTGGTATTTCTCCAGCAGTTCTTCCTTCGTTTCCTCATGAGCTGGGTCCAGCGGAATGCAGTCCACGGGACAGACTTCCACGCATTGGGATGTTTCAAAATGACCAACGCATTCCGTGCAGAGATGGGGGTCGATGACGTAGATAAGTTCTCCCATGGAGATTGCGTCATTGGGGCACTCAGGCTCACAAACATCACAGTTAATACATTCATCTGTAATTATCAGCGCCATCAGGCAAACTCCTTCATTGCCTTCACTACCAGTGGCGATACAAAAGATGAAATATCCCCGCCATAGGCAGCAATCTCCCTGACCAGAGTAGAAGAGATATAGGAAAACTCTTCTGCCGGTGCCAGGAATATGGTTTCTATATCCGGTGCCAGGACCCGGTTCATGCCTACCAGCTGAAATTCATATTCAAAGTCGGCGACGGTTCGCAAGCCGCGTAAAATAAGCCTCGCATTTTGTTGTTTTACAAAATCAGTCAGCAGGCCTTCAAAACCTGTCACTTCCACATTATCGATATGGGCAAGTACTTCCCTGGTTACGGATACTCTTTTTTCCAGAGGTGCCATGGTGGATTTAAGTTTGCTGGAACCTACCGCAACAATCACCCGATCAAAAATAGCAGATGCTCTCTCTACAAGGTCGGTGTGACCATTTGTGATTGGATTAAATGTTCCCGGATAAACAACGGTTTTCATCTTAAAGCTCTTGGAATTATTAATGGCGCGATTATACAACAAGCTCCCCCGAATAATCATTTAACGGGGGTAGACCTCAAAGGGCAATCTGTTATTGTTGCCGACTGACATGCTTTGATAAAGACTAAAGAGATTTAAATACATGCAAGGCAATGAAAAACATGAACATTGGTCGTCGCGCTGGTTTTTTGTTATGGCTGCCGTGGGCTCGTCCGTTGGCCTGGCTAATATCTGGCGTTTTCCCTACACCACCGGTGAAAATGGTGGAGGCGCTTTTGTTTTTATCTATATTGCTGCTGTATTTTTTCTTGCCCTCCCCCTGGTTATTGGAGAATTCATGCTAGGGAGAAGGGGCCAGGACTGCCCCCCTGAGGCATTGAAAAAAATAATCAGGGAAGCCAATGCCAGCCCATTATGGGTCATTATTGGCTATATGGGGATTTTCACCGCCAGTATTATTCTTTCCTATTACAGCATGATTGGAGGCGAAACTATTTATTACGCCGTGGCAAATGCCATGGGGAGTTTTTCAGGCGTTTCCACGGAAGGCGCAACAGCGATTTCTGCAGGATTTAACGGCAGCTGGATAACGGTATTTTTAGCCCATAGCCTGTTTATGGGTATTACGATTTTTATCTCTGCCCGCGGTATTTCCGGGGGGCTTGAGAAGGCAGTTAAATATATGATGCCACTGCTTTTTATTATTTTGATTGGCATGGTTTTTTATGCCGCTTTTGCCGGAGAATTTATTACCGCACTTAATTATTTATTCAAACCGGATTTTAGCCGCATTACGACATCGGTGGTTATTGAGGCTTTTGGGCAGGCATTTTTTTCAGTTAGTGTCGGTGCTACCACCCTGATGGCTTACGGTTCCTATCTTTCAAAATCCGACTCTATTACTGATTCGGCTGCCATGGTAGTAGGCGCCGATACTCTGGTGGCAATACTTGCGGGTCTGGCAATATTTCCGATTGTTTTTGCTTTTGGTCTGGATGCAGGTGGTGGCCCGGGACTGGTTTTTGAAACTGTTCCATTGGCTTTTGGCAATATGCCGGGCGGAATATTCTTTGGCACAATGTTTTTCATTCTGCTGGCATTCGCTGCAATTACCTCATCAATTTCCATGCTGGAAGTGCCGGTCTCCTGGCTTGCCAGCAAGGATAACTGGTCAAGAAAAAAAGCCGCAATTGTCAGCGGCTTGATTATCTGGCTGATTGGTTTTCTTTCGGTTCTTTCATTAAACGAGTTGCAGTCTTTTCAGCCACTGTCTTTAGTGGGTATACAGGGGACTTTCTTTGACCTTTTTGATTATCTGACCAGCAATATTATGCTTCCAGTGACCGGATTGCTGACAGCCTTGTTTGTTGGTTGGGTAGTCCCGGAGGCTGTTTCCCTGGAAGAGTTGCAGATGCTCAGGGAACATCACTGGTTTCGAGGCTGGATGATTATGATGCGCTATGGTGTTAGCGCAGTGCTCTTTGTGGTTTTCTACAATCTGGTTTTTTAACAATAGTCTTATCCCGCAATAGAACAGGAATTTTCAAGCATGGTTGAGTCATTGGTTTCAAAAAAACTTATTGCTCCCAAATTTAAATATAGCCAGCTGGTCAAGGCCGGCCCTCATTATTACTGCAGCGGTTTAATAGCCCTTGATAATGCAAGCGGAGAACTGGTTAGCGGTGGCGTGGGAAATGAAACACAGGTCATTCTGCAAAACCTGCAGTTACTTATGGAAGAATTTAATCTTTCCTGGGAGCATCTTGCCTTTGCGCGTGTATTTACCGCTGACTTTGAAAATTTTCCAGAATTTAATACTGCCTGGGAGCAGGTTTTTAACAGTCTCGAAGTATCGCCTCCAGCCAGAAGCTCTGTTGGGGTAAATGCCTTGCCTTTAAACGCAAAAATAGAAATTGAATTTACTTTTTATAAAGAAGACTGATGAGACCTGGCTAAAGGGTTTTATCAGTGTCAGTGACCCAATCCAGAGCCTCTTCAAACTCCTGAAACACCTTCACCTGTTTTTTGGATGCCGGATTAAGGTTGCGAATGACTTCGTAGACCTTGGCTAAAGTGAAAGCGGGTTTTGAATCCACCAGGAGAGCCAGTTTCGTTACGATCTCCCGGGTATCCTGTTTCGATGCAAGATTTGAGAGCTGTTTTAGTTCGGAAGCTGTAATGTTGATGCTGGTAATGGGCCTGAAATCAACAAGCTCATTGTATTTTTGAAAGTCTGGCAGATATTTGAGCTCATCCTGATACTTGTTGAATGTTTCCAGAAATAATTTCAGGGTTACATCTTCGGGCGCAAAGGTAGTAATAATGACCTTGCTGCCATGATCAATTCTGTGTGAAACAAGCATTACTTTTTATATCACCCATTAAAACGAATATGTTAAAGGAATATGCGTTCGCATACACCAAAATAAACCTGCCCGGCTTTTTTTGCTTTCAACCATTTCCATGTTGCTGGTAACTGAAGATTTTCCAATAGGGAGTTTGACTCCAGATATATGATGCTTCCTGGTTTTACCAGGCTGGCAGACTCAATCAGTCGGCAACAATCCGCCAGCAGATCAAGGCTATAGGGGGGATCAAGAAAAACGATATCAAATGGCTCTATATCAGTATTTTTTTTCAGCCACGCGATGCTGTCAGCATGAACCACATCCATGTTCTGACAGTCCAGTAGCTGACAATTATCCTTCATCATCGCTACTACCTCTTGTGAATTATCAATAGCGGTAACTGAAGCCGCTTCGCGTGAGCAGGCTTCAAAGGCCAAGGCGCCACTGCCTGCAAACAAATCAAGGCATCTTGCGCCGGCGATTTTATTTTGCAGCCAGTTAAAAACAGTTTCCCTGACTCTGTCCGGAGTTGGTCGTAAAGTCTCCACATCCCCCGTAAAGGGTAATAGTCTGCTGCGCCATTTCCCTGCAATGATGCGTACTTTATTTCGACTTGCATTTATTTTTGAATAAGTGGTCATTAACAGGACTTTCGTGATTCCGGATTAGTGTTTTTCCTGGCAGAATTATGTTTTTCTGGTGTAATGAATCGTTCATTGTGCCAGATTTTCTGTGGCATAGCAGGGGCAGTGCTGATAGCATAGCCAGCCTCGGCATTACCTTCAAATACATCAGATATCCCCATGTTCGGATTTGGCAAAAAGAAGCAGGATCAGGCTGTAAATAGCCCGGAAGCAGAACCGGATTCAGGCAATGAATCCCTGTTTGAGCGACTGCGTTCGAGTCTGAAAAAAACCCGCAGTAATCTTGGTGATGGTCTTGCCAACCTGCTGTCCGGTAAAAAAGCCATAGATGAAGACCTGCTGGAAGAGCTGGAAAGCCTTTTGCTGACAGCGGATATTGGTATTGATGCAACGACTTCCATCATTGATGACCTGACCAGCAGCCTGAAGAGAAACCAGCTGCAGGATTCAGGTGCGCTGTATGAGGCTCTGCAGGGGAAACTGCTGGCCTTGCTTGAGCCCTGTGAACGACCTCTTGAAATACCCCGTGACAGCAATAAGCCTTTTGTCATCCTTATGGTTGGCGTTAACGGCGTTGGCAAGACCACAACAATCGGCAAACTGGCGAGTAAATTTCAGAACGAGAAGCGTTCGGTGATGCTGGCGGCCGGGGATACCTTTCGGGCAGCTGCCGTTGAACAACTGCAGGTCTGGGGGGATCGTCACCAGGTTCCTGTGGTAGCCCAGCATACGGGCGCCGACAGCGCTTCAGTGATTTATGATGCATACCAATCTGCTGTGGCAAGAAAGATAGATGTATTGATTGCTGATACTGCCGGGCGTTTGCATAATAAGGATAACCTGATGCAGGAGCTCGAGAAGGTCATTCGGGTCCTTAAAAAGCTCGATGAGAATATTCCCCAGGAAGTCATGCTGGTTCTTGATGCCGGAACCGGACAGAACGGGCTTAGCCAGGCGGAGCATTTTAAACGTGCCGTGGATATCACCGGTCTTACCCTGACCAAGCTTGACGGAACGGCCAAGGGCGGAATGATTTTCGCGATAGCTGAGCACTTTGGTTTGCCAATTCGCTTCATCGGCATCGGTGAAAACTCAGATGATCTGCGACCATTCTCCGCACAGGACTTTGTAATGGCCCTTTTTGATCAAGGCCAGGAGTAATCAATTAACCTTTACCGGCTGATTTCTGATGATTACCTTTGACAGTGTCAGTAAGCGTTATCCAGGTGGTTATGAAGCACTGACCAATATTGATTTTCATCTCAAAGAAGGTGAATTCGCCTTTCTAACGGGTCATTCCGGCGCTGGTAAAAGCACCCTGTTAAAACTCATCATGCAGATGGAAAAAGCCAGTGCCGGGCAGGTTTTCGTCTATGGTAAAAATCTGAATCGCATGTCGAGGCGCCAGCTCCCCTGTTTTCGGCGAAATATCGGTGTCGTATTTCAGGATCACCAGCTGTTATTTGATCGCAATGTTTTCGAGAACGTCGCTTTGCCACTGATGGTCACCGGGTATGACAGCCGGGAGGCGGCACGCCGGGTAAGGGCAGCACTGGACAAGGTGGGCTTGCTGAAGAAAGAAAATCAGAATCCTATTGCGCTGTCTGGTGGTGAGCAGCAACGGGTTGGAATAGCCAGGGCGGTGGTCAACAAGCCGGTATTGTTGCTGGCGGATGAACCTACCGGAAATCTTGATCCTGAGCTTTCAGCAGAAATCATGAATCTTTTTGGCCAGTTTAACCAGGTAGGTACCAGTGTTCTGATTGCTACCCATGATCTGGGATTGATAGATCGACAGAGACATCGTGTTTTAACCCTTGATAAGGGCGCATTGATCGCCGGTAATTCCGATACATCGGCTGTGAGCGAGCATGATGAGTAGGCCGCAATCTGTCAAAAAATCGCCTGGTAGGAAGCCGGTAAAGGCCAATACCAGGGCTGCAGGTAATACCGGGCACTCATGGTTTGGGCAGCTGTTTCAACAACATCAGTTTGTCGCCGTGGACAGCCTGTCGCGCCTGCTTCAGGAACCCGGTGCCAGCTTTTTAACATGGTCTGTCATCGGTATCGCCCTGGCACTGCCATTATGTCTTTTCCTGTTCTTACAGAATCTGCAACAACTTAATACCAGCCTGGATGACGCCGGAAATATTTCGCTTTTTATGGATCTGGCAATTGATGAGCAGGCACTGGAAGCTGCCCGTTTAGAGATTCTTGCCCTAAGTGAAGTAGAAGAAGTGACCGTGATTACCAGTACTCAGGCGCTGATTGAGTTTCAGGAAGCTTCCGGGTTTGGCAATGCCCTTGACGGGCTTGATGAAAACCCTCTGCCAGCTGTGCTTATTGTTAATCCCGCTACTGATGATATTGAGTCATTGCCAGCCTTGTCGGCGCGTCTGCAGACTATTGCCGGGGTCGATCTGGCGCTGGTGGATCTGGACTGGATGCGCAGGCTTTACGGCATCATCGCCATGGCTGAGCGACTTACCGGCGGGCTTGCCTTGCTGTTATGTCTGGGCGTGGTTCTGGCCATCGGGAATACCGTCAGGCTGGCCATAGAAAACCGGCGCGATGAGATTGTGGTGGTCAAGCTGGTGGGTGGAACAGATGCCTATGTTTCGCGCCCATTTTTATATACCGGTATCTGGTTTGGTGTGGGTGGCGGAGTCGTTGCAGGAATTCTTGCCATTACAGCCTTTATGACCATGTCAGGCCCTTTTTCGCGTTTGATGGCGCTTTATAACAGTGATTTCAGCCTTTCCTGGCTTGGCGTCAGTGACTTGTTGAGCCTGCTTCTAGTTGCAGGCGGGCTGGGACTTGCCGGTGCATGGCTATCTGTATTACGTCATCTGCGGCAGATTGAACCGAGTTAAAGTGCCTGATAAAAGAACAGGCCGCGCTTGTGTTAGATCAAGCCCGCCGGGTTTCTTAATGCCTAGTATGACGGGTAACAGGCTCTCTGGAATAAAATAATAAAAACCCAGTGATGATCTGGGAAGACGCTCAATTTCTATCGGGAAACACGCAATGATTTCAGCCTTGAAAATTATCTGTGGCATGACTCTGCCGGTTTTGTTGCTCGCCGGTTGTGCTCTTAACCAGGAAAATTCTTCTCCTGCACAATCCGCTCAAATGTCGAATGCTGCCAATGCGACCTTGCGAGCCAGCCAGGTTTCCCAACCGGCAGACTGGGACAAGGATCTTGCTATGGCTATTCCTGTGGATATCAACCCTGACCCGGACATCCTGGAAATTAATCTCGAAGCCAAAATTACTGACATGGAAATAATCGAGGGAAAAATCACCCCGGTGTGGACCTATGGCGGTTCCCTGCCAGGTCCCATGATCCGGGCAAAAGTGGGTGATCGCCTCATCATCCATTTCAGCAATAACCTGCCTGACTCAACCAGCATTCACTGGCATGGCTTGCGCGTGCCCAACAATATGGACGGGGTTCCAGGGGTTACCCAGGATCCAGTACCCGCCGGAGGTGAATTTACCTATGACTTTGTGCTGAGGGATGCCGGGACTTACTGGCACCACCCTCATATCAACTCTGCCGCC
>JAHEHN010000088.1 GCA_024644515.1 Gammaproteobacteria bacterium | reverse complement strand
GCGGCCCATGAAGGCAAGGAAGTCACCGTCGTTATCGAGCTAAGGGCGCGTTTTGATGAAGAGGAAAATATTGAACTGGCAAATGAATTACAGGCTGCGGGAGCTCATGTGTCCTATGGTGTTGTTGGCCATAAAACCCATGCCAAGATGAGCCTGGTGATTCGTCGCGAAGGTAAACAATTAAAGCGCTATGTTCACATGGGAACAGGAAACTATCATGCAGGTACTGCCCGACAATATACTGACTATGGCTTGCTCACCAGCGACCTGGCAATCACTGACGATGTTCAGAAAGTCTTCCAACAGCTGACCGCGCTGGGAAAACCCGGCAAGCGAAAAAAAGTTCTGCAGGCGCCGTTCACCTTCCATAAGGGAATTCTTGATCTGATTAAACGCGAAAAGGAAAATGCAAACAAAGGCAAACCTGCAAGAATTATCGCCAAAATGAATTCACTGGTGGAACCCACAATTATTGAAGCGCTGTATCGGGCATCTCAGGCCGGCGTTAAAATCGACTTGATTATCAGGGGTATCTGCTGTCTAAGGCCTGGCATTAAGAGGGTTTCTGAAAATATTCAGGTACGCTCCATCGTCGGCAGATTTCTGGAACACACACGAATTTTTTACTTTCACAATGATGGCGAATATGACATTTTTCTCTCCAGTGGTGACTGGATGGATCGCAACTTTTTCCGAAGGGTTGAAACCTGCTTCCCCATCGAAGAAAAACGTATGAAGAAGAAGCTGCTTAAAGAAGGTTTACAGTTGTATCTCTCTGATAATGCCCAGTCCTGGGTATTACAATCAGATGGTAGTTATAAGAAAAATACACCAAGTGCAAATCCCCGCTGTGCTCAGAACACCTTGCTGGAAATCTATACAGTCTAGTTTTTTATTAAACGCTGTTAATGAGTCGCGAGTATTCTGCAAATTTTTTCAACAAACCTGCTGCCTGCGGCGTTGACTCAACAGCAGAAAGAATTTCATTTACACTCAATCCCTCTGCTTCTAATTGCTCACTACGTGCTTCGATATAACCTCGCATAATTGAAGCATCAAACTCCGGGTGGAATTGCACTCCCCAAACCCGCTCTCTAAAACGCAGCGCATGGTGAGCTTCAAATTGATTACTGGCCAATAATCTGGCGCCGGCAGGTAATTTTGTTACGGTCTGCATATGAGTGGTATGAACGGGAAAATCTTTTAGCAGATCAGCAAACAATTCATCGTCTTCTGCGTCTCTGGTTAAACGCACATTAGTCGTTCCAATTTCCCTGCCAGCTGGATGCCAGTCAACCTTGCCACCCAGTGCATGCGCCAGCAGCTGATGCCCAAAGCATATTCCCAACACTGGTAATTCTGCCTCGATAGCCTCAAGAAGGTATTCCTGGCTTTGTCGGATCCAGTGCAGGTCTTGTGTCACCATCGCAGGAGAACCGGTAACAACAATGGAGGATAACGATGTAATATCTGGTAGAGGCTCACCCTCAAAAACCGAAACACATAGGGATTGAGCTTCAGGGAGACACATGGCGTCAAAAATCCAGTCCTCAAAATCCCCCAACTCCCTGGCAATAACCGAAATTGTGCCACCTGTTTTTAGTATTAGGGTGATTTTTTTCTGTTGCCGCCATAAAGAACTTATCTTTGTCTGGGAGTCCTGCTCTTTGCCGGTGATTTATCGCGACTGGACTTGCTGGACAACTCCCTGTTCTTTTTAATACGTCTTTTGCGAGCTACTTCCTTATTGGATTTACCCTCTTCCGCCCTGACAAAAGGATTGTCATCACTAACCAGCTCAATTCGAATCGGCGTGCCTTCCATCTTAAGAAATTTTCTGAAACTCTTTTCCAGAAAGCGCACATAGTGCGCAGGAACCTTATCTGTTTGCTTGCCATGAATAACAATAATTGGCGGGTTACTACCACCTGGATGTGCATAGCGTAGCTTAATTCGCCTGCCATTAATGATTGGAGGAGCATGATTCTCGGTTATACGTTCGAGCAATAAAGTCAACTTGTTGGTATTAAGTTTCAGACTGGCTGATGCATAGGCTTTATCAATGGACGCATAGAGTTCGCCCACAGCGGTCCCATGTAGTGCAGAAATAAAATGAATTTTGGCAAAATCGATAAACACCAGGCGTCGTTGAATTGCCTTGCGTACCTGGTCTTTGGCATAGTCATCCATACCATCCCACTTGTTTAATGCAATCACCAATGCCCTACCCGAATCCAGAACATACCCCAGTAAATGCAGGTCCTGCTCAACGATGCCTTCGCGCGCATCAAGCAATAGCACTACCACATTGGCATCACGTATCGCCTGCAGTGACTTCACAACAGAAAACTTTTCTACTGCCTCATTGGTCTTGCCCTTTTTTCGAATACCCGCGGTATCAATGAGCGTATAAGATTTGCCACGACGTTCAAATGGAATATAGATACTGTCGCGCGTGGTTCCGGGATGGTCGTAGACCACTACCCTTTCTTCCCCAAGAATCCTGTTTACCAGGGTTGATTTACCAACATTAGGCCTGCCTGCTACAGCAATTTTTACGCCGCTGCTTTCTGCAATATCTGCGTCATCTTGCTGTTCAGAAAAAGGGGCCAGGACCTCCTCAATCATTTTGTTGACGCCCCTGCCGTGGCTAGCCGCAATCGCAAATATATTTTCGCAACCTAGCTGATGGAAGTCAGCCAATGCAACATCGGGGTCAAGCCCATCGGTTTTATTAACTACCAGGAAATAAGGTCTGGATTTTTTGCGCAGGTATTCAACCAGTTGATGATCACCGGGCAGCAATCCCTCACGGGCATCGACCAGTAACAGGGTAATATCTGCTTCTTCTATGGCAAGCAGGGACTGCTCACTCATTCGCAGATCAAGTCCTTCTTCGTTACCGGTAATACCACCGGTATCGATAACAATGAAATTACGCTCGGCAGCATTACCTTCACCGTATTTGCGATCCCGGGTAAGACCGGCAAAATCAGCAACCAGGGCATCCCTGGAACGGGTGAGACGATTGAAGAGCGTGGACTTGCCCACGTTTGGCCTGCCTACCAAGGCAATGACGGGCATCATGATGTTGAACCTCGGACTATTAAATGATCAGCCCTGTAGAATTATGAAATTGCTAAACTATACTCGACTGTCTATTAAACAGTCAGGAATAAGACCGAAACAGGCCAGGATTGAGAGTGTTATTCAACACTCAGAGCCGCCAGATTGCCGCTATTACCGAACACATAAAGCGTATTACCCCGTGACTGCATTGGGGCGCGTATGCCTTTGTTGTCCACTCGGACACGTCCGACGAATCTACCGTCCACCTGTGACATCAGGTGAACATAGCCCTCATAATCACCAACGGCCACAAAATTATTAAAACTTTGCGGGGCGCTGAGACTTCTTAAATCAAGCGCGTCATTGGACCAGACAGGATCATCTTCACCTACCTGATAGGCTTTTACATGACCTTCAGCATCACTGATATAGACATTACCAAACCCTGAACTGGCACCATTGACACTTGACTCCTGAACGCGCCAGCGCATTTGTCCGGTTACTACATCAATGGCAGCAAGGTAACCCTGGTAGCTTGGCACCAGCAGCATGCCCGCATCGGTGACAAAAAGATCGCCATCAATGTCCACCAGACGGTCGATTTCCGAGGTGCCTGTAGGTATAGCGACCCTCTCTTCCCAGCGCAAAGTTCCGTCATCAACAGCAAGAGAAACCACTGTTCCATTGCCAAAAGCTGCCAGCACAAAGTTTTCCAGGATCAACGGCGAGCTGTCTCCCCTCAGAGTCAGAGCCGGTACGGTATTTTCGTATATCCAAAGCTGTTCCCCGGTCTGGGCATTATGGCCGGTAAGCTTGCCATCAATTGCCAGCACCACTACAAAGTTGTTATTGGCAGCGGGTGCAGACAAAACCTCACTGGTGACTTCTGTTTCCCAGAGAATGGCTCCTGTGTCTGCATCCAGAGCAATAACCGTTGAATTTTCGGTTCCCAACAATACCCGACTGCCGCCAAAACCAACGCCACCGGTAATTTCATAGTCCAGACGTGTTTCCCAAATCTCCCGGCCATTGTCCCTTCTCAGGGCAACAATCCTGCCGTTATTACCTGCTGCATAAATAACGTCGCCATTAATGGCAGGTTTCAGCCTGTTGTATTTTTTACCCTGACCCTTGCCTACATTGACACTCCATTGCTTGCGCAATCTGACCTCATCATCAAAATCGACAAGTTTAGCGGGCTTAAGGTCGTCATCACTACCCGATAAAAAACTAAGGGGATTCCAACCACAACCAGATAAAACCGGAATCGCCAGGAAAAGTAAAACCAGTCGCAGATGTCTTGTCATCATGGCTCGCATATTGGAATTTGAATAACGATAAAAAAGTGTCGGCGCTTAACTGCCAATGCCACGAATCTTCAGGTCAATGAAGCTGGCATTATCCGGCTCCAGAGAAATAGCACGTTCATAGGCACTGCGGGCCTGCTCAGATTGCCCCAGCTGCAAGTAAGCATCGCCCTGCACTTCAGCAAAACCGGCAGCCAGTGCCCCCGGCTCCACTTCGGTAACAATAGTCAGTGCTTCCTGGGCCAGCCCCTGGGCAAGTTTGACCCTGGCAAGCCTTAACCTTGCGGTGAGAAATAATTCCTCTTCGGCCTTTTGCATAAATCCCAGTTCCGGATTATCAATAATCCAGTTAAGCTCGGTAGCAGCCTGATCATAATTTTCCTGATTTACATACACTGTCGCCATCATCATGGCGCCATAACGGGCATAAATACTGTCTTCGAATTCATTTCGTAATTCGTCGTAGCTGCTTTCCAGCTGCGCCATGGACTCGGCGGTCAAGGCACTGGCCTGATCCAGCAGAGCCAACTGCACAACGTCCTCATACAGGTCAGATGCCGCTTCCGCTTTTGCCAATTGGGCGCCCTGCCACTGTCTGGAGCCAAATAAAACTAGCAGCACAATAACAATACCCGTCAATAGTGACGTTCCATTTTCCTGCCACCAGCGTTTCAAGGCTTCTACTTGTTCTTCGTCATTAGCGTAACTTGCCAAAAGAGTAACTCCCTAAAAAATATCAATCTGTTAATAATTATTTCTATCAATTAACTGTCCCTGATTTATTGGACCTTAATTAACTGACTCTAGATCAAACCATTTCAATCAAACTGTTCCAAATCAAAAAGCCCCGACAATGAATCAAATACTGATTCTACCGCGACTGTACTGGTTTCGCCGCTGTCGTCCAGAACCCGCAGCTTTATTTCTGTTTGTGCTGCCTCACCCTCCAGTATCAGGGCACACTGGGCACCACTGGCAAATGCTTTTTTCAACTGGCTATTATATTTACCGCCACCACAATGGGTCAAAACCCTGAGTGCCGGAATTTTTCTGCGAATTTCACCAGCCAGTATCAGTGCCTGTTGCCGCACACCTTCCCCGATCACACAGATATAGAGATCTACAGTTCTGGAAATCCCGACAGGCAGCCTGCCCAGTTCTTCCAGCAAGAGGATCATTCTTTCCATTCCAAGGGCAAAACCAACCCCTGGAGTAGCAGTACCACCCAGTTGTTTTGAGAGACCATCATACCGCCCACCAGAACATACCGCAGATTGGGCGCCCAGTTTATCAGTAGTCCATTCAAAGACCACCCCATTATAATAATCCAGCCCACGCACCAGGGAATTATTGACCTGGTAGGGAATTCCCGCCTGGGTAAGTATTTCAAGCAATTGCTGAAATCCAGCAGCTGAATCAGCGGAAATATGATCAGGCAGTTGCGGCGCTTGTTTCAGAATCTCCTGGGTTTGCGGGCTCTTGCTATCCAGAATCCGCAATACGTTCTTTTCCAGCCTGCGTTGGCTATCTTCATCCAGGGCCTCGCGGTGGTCCAGCAAATATTCCTTCAGTGTTTCGCCATAGCGCTTTCGATCTTCAGGATTACCCAGATTATTGATTTCCAGAATCAGCACATCAGCAATACCCAGCCGCTGCCAGAGATCCCGTGACAGCATCAACATTTCGGCTTCGATATCTATGCCGCTCATACCAAATGCTTCTACACCCATCTGGTAAAACTGGCGGTAGCGTCCTTTTTGTGGGCGTTCATGGCGATACATGGGGCCCATATACCAGAGTTTCTGAGTCTGGTTATACAGCAGACCATGCTGTTCTGCTGCCCGCACGCAGCATGCTGTACCCTCGGGCCGCAAGCTCAGGCTGTCACCATTACGGTCTTCGAATGTGTACATCTCTTTTTCAACGATATCGGTCACTTCACCAATGGAACGTTTGAAAAGCTGAGTCTGCTCCACCACAGGAAAACGTATTTCCTGATAGGCATAGGCAGCTAGCAAATCTCTCATGACCTGTTCAAGGTACTGCCAGGCGGGAGTCTGCGTCGGCAATACATCATTCATTCCGCGAATAGCTTGTATTTTAGCCAAAACTCAACCTTGTGAATCCATACACTGGATTTAATTGTGGAATATTAATGGGAATTTTCCTGAATAGTGTTATCAGTTGTCTTGCTTATGCCCGGATTCTTATTTGCGTAGATCAACAGACTCGCCATGAAGATCAGATGTAAGAGTTATCGGCGCCTGGGCATCGGCTTGCTGCTCTTTTTCTTTCACTTTCTGTCGAATCATGGCTTCCAGTTCGTCCACCAGATTTTCATTACTTATTTTATGGCTGGTCTTGCCGTTAATATACGACATGTTAACCGGTGTAGCTCCGGTCAACCCGATATCTGCCACTTTTGCCTCACCGGGACCATTCACAATGCAGCCTACTACCGATACATCAATCGGTGTAGTGATATCCTCAAGTCGAGATTCGAGTTCATTCACCGTGGCAATAACATCAAAATTTTGCCTGGAACAGCTTGGACATGCGACGAGATTGACGCCTTTACTGCGCAGCCCAAGACTTTTCAGGATATCAAAACCAACCTTGATCTCCTCTACCGGATTGGCAGCCAGAGAGATACGT
>JAHEHN010000031.1 GCA_024644515.1 Gammaproteobacteria bacterium | reverse complement strand
ACAATGCTGTGGCTGAAAGCTTCTTCCAGTTACTGAAACGAGAACGGATCAAACAGAAAATATATTCAACCAGAGGTGATGCGCGCAGTGATGTCTTTGATTATATCGAGATGTTTTACAATGTTCGGAGGCGACATAGTTTTAATAATCTATTGTCTCCGGTAGAGTACGAAAAGCAGTACCAAACGAGGCTGGAAAGCGTCTAGTGAACTGGTGGCGATTCATAATCTGTAAGCTTTAGAACTATTGACCGATTATGTTGATAATATTTAATCCCCCCAGTTAAAGTGACATGTCTATAATTCTGTCAAAAAACTTTTTCCCAGCCGCCCGCTTTGTATTGGCATTATCCTTTCGGCATCGTTGTTATGTTTTGCACACGCCCTCAATAGCCTGTTTCTTTTTGGCGACTTTCAGAATCTTGATGCATTGGCCCATATACGGGGAGAATCAGTATTCTCACCCGGATTTTGGGAATTCGTTCTTGGCGGCAATGCCGGCCCCACTGGCCGGCCGGTTTCACTATTCAGTTTCGCACTTCAGGCAGATTCCTGGCCGGATAGCCCTGCCGCTTTTAAATCGGTTAATCTGATCATTCATGGCCTCAATGCCTCACTGGTTTACCTGATCTGCCTGCAGCTGACCAAAGTCATGAAGCTTGAGGAATCTGATGCCTGGAAAATTGCGCTATTCACCAGCCTGATCTGGGCGCTTCATCCTGTCCATTCAACCGTAATACTGTATACGGTCCAACGTATGGCTCTGCTTTCGAATTTTTTCATATTGCTAGGAGTATTCATGTACCTGCATATCAGACTCTCCTTAACTGAAAAAAATCAGAACAAGCAACTCGCCTTAATGACAATCGTCATTGGCAGTAGCGGCCTACTGGCATTATTGAGTAAGGAAAATACCCCTTCTCTCTTTTTCTATCTGTTGGCCCTGGAATATACCTTGTTAAAAAAAGTTCACTTGCCTGACCAGCGTAAATTCAAGGTTTGGCGCTATGTGGTGCTTTGGTTTCCTGTCCTACTGATACTGCTTCTACCGCTGATTTTTATGTCTAAACTGCAGGCGGATTTCGCTACTTACTATGACTATTCCATGCTGGACCGGCTGATGACGCAAAGCAGGATTTTGTGGCAGTACATCGCCATCATCGTATTTCCCTCAACATCAGGTACCAGTCTTTTTCATGACATTAATGTTTCCACGGGTTTTCTTAGTCCGATTTCAACGCTGCTTTCAACATTCGCCTGGCTGACTCTGTTCCTGGTTTCCGCCTCAGGAATCTGCAAACAGCGCATCTTTCTTTTCGCTTTATTATGGTTTTTCGCAGGTCATATTATTGAATCCAGTGTTTTGGCGCTGGAACTATTCTTCAACCATCGTAATTACCTGGCATTTCTGGGCTTTATTTTTGCAGCTCTCTATTGCATGTTTGTTCTTGTGCCGCGACAGTTATTATATTCACAACTAAAAATGACAATCTGCCTGCTTTATTCCCTATTATTGATATTCAAGACTTATAGTATTAGTAGTTTATGGCAGGATCCTCTAAGGCTATCTGAAAGCTGGTATGTCGCAGACCCTGACACTTCTCGTAATACCGAATTTTATGCCATGAATCTTGCTCAAAGAGACCTTGATGGCCAGCTGCAGGCAGCACTGCTTTATGAACAGGCATTTAACCGTGATAAATCCAATTACCGGCTGTTACTCAATCGAATGGTCCTGAGTTGTTCTACTTCTTTCATACCACGACCTGATGATGAAACTATTGTTCAGTCTCTTACACTGATTAGTAATGAAAATCGTGATTTTTTATCACCTTTACAGCAACTGGTGACTTTAACCACTACGAACACCTGTAATATATATTCTTCGGAACTTCTCTCCACCATCATTTCCAGTATTATGACCAACTCAAATAATCTGTTCCGTGGCCTGTACGAATTTGAATTGGCCAGATTGAAATTATACAACTCGGAAACTGAACAGGGCATCGCTTTACTTCAAGCGTCTTATAACAATAGCGGGGATCCAGGCGCACTCTTTAACTTAAGCCTGCAATTAATAAACAGCGGTCGTTATCAAGAAGCATTGACTACCATTGATTTGGGAATTGACAGGATTAAATCCTATAATAATATTCGAAGTGGTACACGCGCATCGAAACTCGCTGTACTTTACGAAATGCGACAAGATGTAACAGGCTTTTTAGCCAGACAATAAAAGCTAACGAATAAACAAAGATAACCAATAATGACTGACAATAATCAAACCGGCGTTAAAACTGTAAACTGCCCAACCTGCCAGAAAATTGTTAAATGGCAGGAAGAAAGCATTTTCCGTCCCTTTTGTTCGAAAAAGTGTCAGCTTATAGATTTTGGTGAGTGGGCCAATGAGCGTCATGTTATCCCTGTCAAAGAGGGACCGGAGGATTTCAATCTGGATGATCTTGAATTCAGGAACCCTACTGAAGGAGAGTTTTAACGGCGCTTAATATTGCCTGATTTGCTGCGGGGAATTCATGTTTGTCCAGATCATTAACGTCTATCCATTTGACCGGCTGACCTTCTCTTCCGATAGCCGTACCGGAAAAAACATTCACATAACAAACATCCAATAACACCTGTTTATCCCCGTAATCATGGGATATTTTAAGTAACCCGGCACATTCCCTGATGCTGATATTAACTTCTTCCTGCAATTCACGTTTCAGCGCTTGCAGTACTGTTTCACCGAAACCGACCTTGCCACCGGGAAACTCCCATAATCCGCCCTGATGCTGGGTTTCATGTCGACGTGCGATGAGAATTTGCCTTTCCTGATTTACCACAACACCAACCGCCACATGAACAACACTGTTGGTTTTTTCGTTAGCCATTTCGTTTTGGTTTACTTCAGGTCCGGTATTCGGCATTTATTGTGACATATTCATGGGAAAGATCACTGGTCCAGACAGTTTCAGAATAACTTCCCCTGCCCAGAGTGATGCGTATAGTAATTTCTTCTTGCTCCATCACCTCTTGCCCTGCTGCCTCTG
Organism: Gammaproteobacteria bacterium; assembly: GCA_024644515.1. Taxonomy (GTDB): domain Bacteria; phylum Pseudomonadota; class Gammaproteobacteria; order Pseudomonadales; family Pseudohongiellaceae; genus Eutrophocola. Next base: position 32,022 of record JAHEHN010000031.1, on the reverse strand, counting down.
TATAGCTGGCAGCGACAGCACCATCCTGCACAATACAGACATCATCAAGATAAATAGCGACTTTTCCTATATCCAGCGCCTCAATTCCCGCACGCCCTGTCGCGGCAAGAATTCTTCCCCAGTTTGGATCCGATGCAAATAAAGCTGTTTTTACCAATGGTGATTCAGCAACCGTATAAGCTAACCGCAAACATTCTTCCTGGTTAGCACCACCCTCTACGCTTATAGTGACAAACTTTGTTGCGCCTTCAGCATCCCTGACCAGACCATGAGCCAGGCCAACAAAAACAGTATTAAGGGCAGCCATAAATTCAGCATTATTCTCATCAATATAAACTTCGCTTGCTCCGGATGCCACCAGCATACAACTATCATTGGTAGACGTATCACTGTCGACCGTAATGCGGTTAAAGGACTTGTTTACCACAATATCCAGCATCGCCTGTAACTGTTGGCTTTCTATTTTGGCGTCGGTGAAGACAAAGGCCAGCATGGTAGCCATATTGGGTTTGATCATTCCGGCGCCTTTTGCGATGCCGGTAATCGTCACTGTCTTGCCGTTTATTTCAATTTGGACCGAGGCCGCCTTGGGTCGGGTATCCGTAGTCATTATGCCCTTGGCACAGTCAGTCCAATTGTCTTCCTGTAACTGTGCAAGTGCCTCGGGTAGAACATCGGTGATTTTTTCAACGGGAAGCTGCTCACCTATCACGCCAGTAGAAAATGGCAGGATGGAATTAATTGGCAGGGATTTCAGTTCAGCTACTTCAAGACATACCCTGCGCGCATTTTCCATACCGGCATTGCCGGTACCTGCATTGGCGTTTCCGGTATTGATAACAAAATAATGTGGGGAAGTAATGGCGAGATGCTGCCGGCAAAGGTTAACCGGTGCGGCACAAAATGCGTTGCGGGTAAATGACCCGGCAACAGAAGCTGAATCACCCAGAGAAAATACCACACAGTCCAGCCGACCGAGTTTCTTGATGCCGGCCGATACCGCCGCCATGGTAATCCCCGGTACCGGATGTAGAACACCTAAATCACCTTTTCCGACGGCCATACTATTTTCCCTGATCTTTCACATCTTGCCAGCATTGCAACGCTTTCAAACCTGCTTATTGCTGACTGCTACGTAAATACTACTAGCTCAGTTTGCCATGGCATTGCTTGAATTTTTTCCCTGACCCACAGGGACAGGGTTCATTACGACCCACTTTCTGAGCTTCGCGAGTGTAGGGCGTTTGCTGCTGAGGCTCTGCTGGCTGCCCGTTCGCACCCTCTGCATTATCAGCACTACCTGCGGCTAGTGCTGTTGCATTCTGATGCACAAGATTAGTCCTTTCCTTTTGCTGTTCCTGGATACGCTTGCGCTCAATGGCATCAGCAGATTCATCCTGCTTGATCTGCACCAGACTGAGAAACTTGACCACTTCATGCTGCAAATTATTCAGCAGTTCCTCAAACAAGGCATAGGCTTCACGTTTGTATTCCTGTTTTGGATTTTTACCACCATAACCGCGCAGTCCAATACCCTGTCTCAGGCTGTCCATTTGACTTAGATGCTCTTTCCAAAGCGTATCGAGAATCTGCAGGGTAATCTGCTTTTCAAACACACGCATATTTTCGCCAACCAAAGCACATTTGTCGTTGTAGCTTTTGACAATTTCTTCCAGGATACGGGCACGCAGGGACTCTTCATACAGGGTATTATCATCATCCAGCCATTGCTGGACAGGCAGCTTGACGCCAAACTCGCCTTCCAGTGATTGCTCGAGACCCGCAACATCCCACTGTTCTTCCAGGCTTTGCGGTGGAATATACAAACTGATGTGTTCCTGGACCACGCCTTCACGCATGGTTTCAATGACATTACTGATGTCATCGATTTCCATCAATTCATTACGGCGCTGGTAAACAATCTGGCGCTGATCATTGGCTACATCATCGTATTCCAGCAGCTGCTTGCGAATATCAAAGTTTCTCCCTTCAACCTTGCGCTGGGCTTTTTCAATGGAGTTGGTCACCATCTTGTGCTCGATAGCTTCCCCTTCACCCATACCAAGTCGGCGCATCAGGGCACCAACCTTGTCTGAGGCAAATATCCTCATCAGGTTATCTTCAAGAGACAGATAGAAACGTGAGTAACCGGGGTCACCCTGACGCCCCGCACGGCCACGCAACTGGTTATCAATACGGCGTGATTCATGTCGTTCGGTACCAATAATATGCAGACCACCGGCTTCTATTACCTGGTCATGTCGCTTTTGCCAGTCAGCTTTGATTTTCTCGACCTGCTCAGGTGTTGCATCGGCCAGTGCAGCTACCTCTGATTCCCAGCGGCCACCCAAAACGATGTCAGTACCACGGCCAGCCATATTGGTGGCGATGGTAACCGTGCCAGGGCGTCCTGCTTCAGCAATTATTTGTGCTTCTTTTTCATGGTATTTGGCGTTAAGAACAGCGTGCTGTATCTTTTCCTTGTTAAGGAACTTGGACAATATTTCACTGGTCTCGATACTGGCTGTACCTACAAGAATTGGCGCTCCCTTGTCACGAAATTCGATAATGTCCTCAACTATGGCTTTGTGTTTTTCGCCAGTAGTGAGATAAATCAGGTCATTAGAATCATCACGAATCATCGGTTTATTGGTAGGAATCACAACAACATCCAGGCCATAAATCTGATGAAATTCAAAGGCTTCCGTATCAGCTGTTCCTGTCATACCGGAAAGTTTTTCATAGAGACGGAAATAATTCTGGAATGTCGTGGAAGCCAATGTCTGGCTTTCATTCTGAATAGGCACTCCTTCCTTGGCCTCGATTGCCTGGTGTAATCCCTCTGATAGTCTTCTTCCGGGCATGGTTCGACCGGTATGTTCGTCGATCAGGACTATCTGTTGATCCTGAACGATGTACTCAACTTCCTTATGGAAAAGATAATTGGCTCTTAAGGCTGACTGAAGCTGATGCAAAAGCGTCAGATTGGTAGCCGAATACAGGTTCTCCCCTTCTTCCAGCAAGCCTCTGCTCACCATCAGGTCTTCAACTTTTTCATGACCAGGGTCGGTTAACTCAACCTGTCGGCTCTTTTCATCGACGATGAAATCACCATCAAGGGGAGTATCATCTTCCATGCGTCGCTCAATCATGGATTTTTCAGGCACCTTTTCGACTTGTTTCAACAAAGGTACCAGCGCATTGATCTCCAGATAGCGCTTGGACGAATTCTCAACCGCACCGGAAATAATCAGTGGTGTTCTGGCTTCATCAATAAGAATTGAATCGACTTCATCAATAATGGCATAGGATAGTGGACGCTGAAATCTGTCCTCCAGCCTAAACGCCATGTTGTCGCGCAGGTAATCAAAACCAAATTCATTATTGGTGCCATAAGTAATATCAGCCAAATAAGCTTCGCGTTTCTCCTCGGGAGACTGATTCGGCACGACCACACCCACAGTCAGTCCGAGGAACTCATACAGTGGCTGCATCCAGCCAGCATCACGACGGGCCAGGTATTCATTGACTGTCACCAGATGTACACCGCGCCCGGTTAATCCAGCCAGGTAAGCTGGCAAGGTTGCAACCAGGGTTTTACCTTCACCAGTGCGCATCTCGGCAATCTTGCCACTAAACAGCACCATGCCGCCGATCATCTGCACATCAAAATGACGCATGCCCATGGCCCGCACACCGGCTTCCCGAACTACGGCAAAGGCTTCAGGAAGCATTTTTTCCAGAGCTTCACCCTGTTCAAAACGCTCTCTGAATTCGATGGTTTTAGCCTTTAGCGCCTCATCAGATAATGCCTGTATATCGCTTTCAAAGGCATTAATACGATCAACCACTTTTGACAGTTTTTTAATTTCTCTCTGGTTTTTACTTCCAAAAATTTTAGTGAGCATAGGTCGAAATCTTAGATAGTGTGTTCAGAAACCGGGTATTTAATATACCCAACCACTCCAATGGCCTTACCCGGTATATGCGGGTGCCAAAGGAAACAGAATTATTCGGTAGGATTAGCGGCTGGTGCGGTGAACGTAGGAGGCTGGATCAACAACACGACCATTTTTATGGACTTCAAAATGGACATGGGGGCCGGTAGAGCGGCCTGAATTACCGGACAGGGCAATAACCTGCCCTTTCTTGACAATGTCACCGGGTTGAACCAGCAGTTTTTCATCATGGGCATAAAGGGTTTCATAACCATTACCATGGTTAATCTTGACCATATTGCCATAACCCTGCTTTTCACCGGAATAAGTAACAACACCGGAGGCTACAGCCTGTACATTAACGCCAGTGCGGCCAGTAGCAAAATCAATCCCCTGGTGCCAGGCCTGTTTTCCTGTAAAAGGATCGATACGTCGGCCATAGGGTGAGGAAATCCAGCCTTTGCTTATGGGACGGCCAGACAAGTAGGTATTGGACTGAATCAGTTGCTCGGAAAGAATGGAGTCAAGCAGCTCAAGCTGTTGCTGCTTATCCTCAATTTCCCGGGTTAACTCATTCAGATTACTCAAAAAATCAGGGACTTCAACAGACACCGAAGTCTCATCGGCAGGACCACCTACAGCAGGTGCCTGGGTGAAATCAAATTCCCCATCATCGATATTTGAAATATCGGTAAGACGCTGCCCCAGGGCATCAAGACGCAATAACCTGGCCTGCAGGTTGGCCATTCTCAAGGTTAATGCTTCCAGTTGCGCCAGAGTTTCCTGTCGTATCTGGTCAATTTCGGCTTTCTGGGATTTCAGGTCATCCATCCAGGACTGGGTTGCTTCATCCTTGTAGAAGTCGGCATTACGCAGGGCAGATAAATGGAAGCCGTAGTAGCCGAGCAAAACCGGAACACCAAGCATGCAAACGGATAAGGCAACTCGGGCCCATCCTTTCAGGACCAGTGACTTGGTCTCACCATGCTTTTGATCGACAATGATTATTTTCATATTTGGTTAATATGGATAATTACTATAAATATCAGGTGGTTATAACCGCCTAGGGAATTCCACGTATTGCATCCAGAACATTACTGGCATCGATAGAAGCAGCTTGAGTATTAATTCAGGGACGGATTAGACCATATCTAAGCGGAAAAAACAGGTCTCAGATAGGAAATTGGCGCATCATCTTCATCATCAAAAGTGACGATCTCCCAGCAGTCTTCTGCGGTGATGAGCTTTCTGAGCAAGGCATTATTCAGGGCATGGCCGGATTTATATCCCTGAAACTCGCCAATCAGGGTTTTTCCCAGCAGATAAAGGTCGCCAATGGAGTCCAGAATCTTGTGTTTTACAAACTCGTCTTCATAACGCAGGCCGTCTTCGTTGAGCACACGGTAATCCCCTACAGCAATAGCATTATCCATGCTTGCTCCCAGAGCCAGATTGCGGTTACGTAATTCTTCGAATTCATGCATAAATCCGAATGTACGGGCTCTGCTGACTTCTTTCACAAAAGAGGTACTGGAAAAATCTACTGATGCTGCCTTGGTGAATTTGCGATGTACCGGATGATCATACAAAAGGGTATAACCAACCTTGAAGCCATTAAAGGGTTTCAGACTGACTTTTTTGTCACCCTGCTCAACGGTGATTTCCTTGGTGATACGGAAATATTTCTTGGGAGCATTCTGCTCTTCAATACCGGCAGACTGGATCAGGAATACGAAGGGACCGGCACTGCCATCCATGATTGGAACTTCAGAAGCGCTGACATCGACAAAAGCATTATCTATACCCAGGCCTGACATGGCAGACATGAGATGCTCGACGGTGGAAATCCGGACATCTCCTTTCATTAACGTAGATGACAAGGTGGTATCACCTACGTTTTCTGCCAGAGCTGGTATCTGAACGGCGGGGTCAAGGTCAACTCGGGTAAATACTATCCCGGTATCGACTGGTGCTGGCCTCAAAGTCAGGTAGACTTTCTGACCGGTATGTAAGCCTACACCGGTCGCTTTTATTGCGTTCTTTAAAGTTCGTTGCCTAATCAATGATCGCTCTCACTGTTACCCTGGTTGCTAATATTTACTAACCCCCAAAGTTATTTCACACGACAATTTTATTTGCTTCACTTTTATCTACCTGCTCATCTGGCATGTAGGATGTCTGTATCACTACCGGCGCAAAACCTTATTGCATCGGATACAGAAAAAGTGCTGCAAATGCTGCTGTTTTGCCACTATTACCGCTTTTGCTGCTGCTTCTTGTTATTACCCTGCAGGTATTACGGCAAGGTTGTCGGGAAAACGCCCATGTTATCAAAAACACGCACTTTCACCAATAGCCGAAGCCCCCGTGTCTTCGGGGTTTGTAAAATAACTTTCTATTTCCAGCCAAAAACCAGCCAATAGTCTGCCCCTGCAAGCTTTAATCAACCAATCAGTGCTTTTAGTCAGCCTGCTTACGCAAAAACGCTGGAATATCCAGAAAATCCATATCTGAATCAGCCCCTACCGCCTTTGGCATAGGCTGCCTTTCTTGCTGAAGCTCCTCACTTGCACCATGTGCCTTGACGGCTTCCTTCTTGCGCATTACTGCGGGCCTGTCCAGAGTATGAAAATCAGCTGTTCTGGGATTCTTCATTGTGTTGTCTACCACTTTGGTAGGCTTTTCAATCTGCATACCACCCAGACCTGTCGCCACGACAGTAACTATCAACTGATCCTTCAGAGATGGATCAATAACTGTTCCAACCACAACAATTGCCTGCTCCGAAGCAAACTCTGAAATGGTATCACCGACCTGGGAAAACTCACCCAGAGTCAAATCTTCACCCGCGGTAATATTGATCAGGATGCCACGTGCGCCCTGCAGATTCACATCCTCAAGCAAGGGGCTGCGAATGGCTGCCTCAGCTGCTTCAACCGCCCGGTTTTCCCCGCTGGCATAGCCGGTTCCCATCATAGCCATACCCATTTCGGACATCACTGTACTGACGTCGGCAAAATCCACATTGATCATGCCAGGACGCATAATAAGATCAGCTATGCCTTTCACCGCACCGGAAAGAACATCATTGGCTGCAGAAAAAGCATCCAGTAATGTCGATCCTTTACCCAGTACATCCATGAGTTTTTCATTAGGTATGGTTATTAGAGAGTCAACATGCTCTGCAAGTTCCCTGATACCCTGCTCAGCGATTGCCATTCGTTTACGGCCTTCAAATGGAAACGGCTTGGTAATGACCGCTACAGTTAAAATACCCATCTCCCGGGCAATCTCGGCAACTACAGGAGCACCACCAGTACCGGTTCCACCACCCATACCTGCGGTGATGAAGACCATATCAGCACCGGAAACAATTTCCCGAATCCTGTCGCGATCTTCCAGCGCAGCCTGACGGCCAATTTCCGGGTTGGCACCTGCACCCAATCCCTTGGTAACCGTACCACCCAACTGCAAATTGAGCTTGGTCTCCATTTTATCCAACGCCTGGGCGTCGGTATTGGCACAGATAAACTCAACACCATCAATGGTATTTTGAATCATGTGCTGGACGGCATTGCCACCGCCTCCGCCGACACCAATTACTTTTATTACTGCACTTTGAGCAACATTGTCGATTATTTCGAACATTTTCTTACCCCCTTTTGGGTTCCACCTTGAAGTTAATAAAAATTAATGATTATTTGACTGATTATTCAGTCTTCACTGCTAAATAAACTTTTTACCCGATCAAAAAGCGTAATACCGGGCTCTCTGACTGCACTGCCTTCTCTTTCCTGTGCCTGTTTCATGCCATAAAGAAGCAGGCCCACCGCGGTTGAATAGGTGGGATTTCTGACGATATCCACCAGACCATTCACCTCTATCGGCATGCCAATACGTACCGGCATATGAAATATTTCCTCGGCCAGCTCGGCGACACCTTCCATCTTGCTGGTACCACCGGTGAAAACCATTCCTGCTGCAAGCATGTCTTCATAACCGCTTTGCCTGATTTCAGACTGAATCAAATGAAAAAGTTCGTCATAACGGGGTTCAACCACATCGGCCAAAGCCTGACGCGACAATTCTCTGGGAGGACGCTCACCTACACTGGGGACCTTGATCATGTCATCGTCACTGGCCAGTTGTGACAAGGCGCAGGCATACTTGATTTTCAGTTCTTCCGCATGATCGGTGGGTGTTCGCAGGGCCATTGCAATGTCATTGGTTACCTGGTCTCCGGCTATCGGGATAACCCCCGTATGCCTGATTGCCCCTTCGGTAAAAATCGCAATATCAGTAGTGCCACCGCCGATATCAACAATACAGACGCCAAGCTCTTTTTCGTCTTCTGTTAATACCGAATAACTGGAGGCCAGCTGTTCAAGAATGATTTCATCAGTCTCAAGACCGCAACGCTTGATGCATTTTTCAATATTCTGAGCAGCATTGGTGGCACAAGTCACCAGATGCACTTTGGCTTCAAGTCTCACCCCTGACATGCCCAACGGTTCCTTTACCCCTTCCTGGGAATCGATAACGTATTCCTGGGGTAATATATGCAGTACCTTTTGATCAGCGGGTATCGCTACGGCCTGAGCTGCATCAATTACCCGTTCAATATCAGCGGCATATACCTCTTTGTCGCGAATCGCGACGATGCCATGTGAATTCATGCTGCGCACATGGCTGCCGGCAATGCCTGCGTACACTGAATGAATCTGACATCCCGCCATCAACTCGGCCTCTTCCACTGCACGCTGGATTGACTGCACAGTGGATTCAATATTGACCACGGTCCCTTTCTTAAGACCACGGGACTTATGCCGGCCGATACCGACAATATTGAGCCCACCTTCTTCGTTGATCTCGCCGACAATGGCCACAACTTTGGATGTACCGATATCCAGGCCAACTATCATATTTCCACCACTCAAGTTACTCATTGGAAGCAACTCCTTTTTGTTCATCTGTTGAAATCTGGTCATAGCGAGACCACCTCTGACATATTATTTTCTTTAGTTTTAACTGCTATACCGCTGGTGTAACGCAAATCGATTGATTCGATTTCATCCATTTGCTCAATTAATGAATCTTTCGCAAAATCCACAAGCCTTCTCATTTTTTCCATCAGCTGGGACTTGCCAATATTGATATCTACGCCATTGGCAAGAGTCAGTTTCCATGCGGCGCGTTCATTGAGATCAAGTTCCGCAATTTTCAATCCCCGCTGATACAGTAACTGACTGAACAACTGGTATTGCTCCATCACTTTTCTTTCAGTTCCCTGAGGACCTGAGAGTATTGCCAGGCTTTCAAGACCAATGATGTTGTCCGGCGCTATGATTTCGCCATCCTGGTTTAACAGACGTTTTTCTCCCCAACGGGCGATTGCCTTTTCTTCAACAATGTTCAGCACCAACGTGTCTGGCCATTCCCGGCGTATCGTTACTGAGCGAATCCATGGCATGGTTTCAAGTACTTTTTTGATTTCCTGCATATCCACCAGCAACAGACTTTCGCTAATAAAACTATTAACAGCAGCAAGCACTTCCTGCTCGGAGATATAGTTAACCTTGCCTTCAATGAGGACTTGCTCTACACGCTGATTACTGATCGTTTCCACGACTTTTGGTGTGCTCATCACGCCATAGCCAAGTGCACCAACAAACACCAGCGTAAACATGATTTTCCACACCAAAGAACTATTGAACTGTCGATGCGAACCGGTGTTTTTGGCTTTTACGCTGGCTCCACTTCTGTTCCTGTTAAGTTTTTTACCCGGCATCAGAATTTCCATGTTCAGCTCCTGTCCCGGTTGGCATTACTGGTGGCGAGAATTTCCAGCACCAGTTGATCAAAATTAATTCCTGCCTGTTTTGCTGCCATAGGCACAAGACTGTGATCTGTCATTCCGGGTACGGTATTAACTTCCAGCAGCCAGAAAGTTCCAGCGCTGTCACGCATAACATCCACCCGGCCCCAACCTTCACAACCCACTGCCTGATATGCCTGCATTGCTATAGTGGCAAGGTTTTTTTCGTCTTCGCTTTCCAGATCGCAAGGACAAAAATACTGCGTCTCATCAGAAAAATACTTGGCCTGATAATCATAAAATTCATTGTTTGCCGTCATACCTACCGCAGGTAAAACACTGTCCCCGAGAATGGCTACTGTATATTCAGGTCCATCGATAAACTCTTCGGCAATCACTTCCTTGTCATACTGTCTGGCGTTCACAAATGCCTGCTGTAGTTCAGCAGCGTCATTTGCTCTGGAAATTCCGATACTGGATCCTTCCTTAACCGGCTTTACAAAAACCGGGCCCAACTCAGTAATTACTTTGTCCCATTCAGTTGTTTCATCAAGCATGGCAAATGCCGGAGTATTGAGACCAAGGCTTTGCCAGATGTGCTTGCAGCGCACTTTGTCCATGGCAAGAGCAGACGCCAGAACACCGCTACCGGTATAGGGAATATTCATTAATTCCAAAGCACCCTGCACTTTGCCATCCTCACCTTTACGACCATGTAACGTGATGAAAACCCGATCAAAACCGCTTTCAGATAAACTGGTCAGCACCTTGCCATCGGTAAAGTCGACACCAGTCGCATCTACCATGCTTTTAAGCAGCGAGCCAAGTACCGCACCACCACTCATCAGAGAAATTTCCCGCTCTGCAGAGTCACCCCCCATCAGGACAGCCACCTTGCCGAAAGTCTCAGGATCATGACGGGTCATGTTATTCATACCCCAACCCATCCCTGGACAAATCCCGCGCCAAAATACCAATACTGCCGGCACCCTGGGTCAGTAAAATGTCATCATCAAGCAACACGTCTTTTAATACATTTCTGATATATGTCTGATCTTTCACATACACCGGATCAATTTGTCCGCGCTGCCTGATACTGCGACACAAACTTCTGCTGTCTGCACCTCGAATAGGCGCCTCCCCTGCGGCATAGACCTCAAGTAGTAGTAACAAGTCGACTTCAGACAGCACATCAACAAAAGCATCATAAAGATCATGGGTTCGGCTATAACGATGAGGCTGGTAAATCATCACCAGTCTTTTTTCCGGCCAACCGGTTCGTATGGCCTTAATATTGGCTGCGACTTCCGTAGGATGATGGCCATAGTCATCCACCAGCATTACTTCACCATTTTCAATCAGCAGCGGTTCCTTGATATCAAACCGTCTGCCAACTCCACTAAAGCCCTCGAGGCCCTGCACAATATCTTCATCAGACATCCCCTCATCGGTGGCTACCGCTATAGCCGCAGTAGCATTGAGTACGTTATGGATGCCAGGCATATTCAATGTAAGATCAAGCTGCTCATGATTGTCAGGGCGGGTAAGTTTAAAGCGGCTGACATTACCTGCCTGTTCGATATCATGAATATGGAAATCAGCAAGATCAGACTGGCCATAAGTAATAACCGGTCGCGATATTTTCGGTAACAGTTCCTGGATGACCGGGTCATCAATACACACCACGGCAAGTCCATAAAAAGGCAGGTTATGTAAAAAATCGACAAAGGTCTGTTTGAGCTTTTCGAAATCACCGTCATAAGTGACCATATGGTCTTCGTCAATATTGGTAACAATGGCAACCATGGGCTGCAAATGCAGGAATGAGGCATCGCTCTCATCAGCCTCCGCTACCATGATGTGGCTGGCACCAAGCCTGGCATTGGTGCCGGCACCATTGAGAATGCCGCCAATAATATAGGTCGGATCCATGTCGCCCTGGGCCAGCAATGTGGCTACCAGACTGGTGGTTGTGGTTTTACCGTGTGTTCCCGCAATAACAATGGCATGTCGATAGCGCATAAGCTCAGCGAGCATTTCAGCGCGCCTGATAATGGGGATCCTGAGATTGATAGCCTCAAGTATTTCCTCGTTGCTCTGATCTATGGCGCTGGACACAACAACGACACTGGCGCCTTCAATATTGGCAGCTTCATGCCCGATGAAAATAATGGCGCCAAAAGACTCCAGGCGTTCAGTAACCGGTGAAGGTGCGATATCTGAACCGCTGATTTCATAACCCTGGTTTAACAGCACTTCGGCGATTCCACTCATACCCGCACCACCAATACCGACAAAGTGAATTCTGCGAATACGGCGCATTTCCGGGATGTCACTTCTGCGCATGACGTGATGGCCTGCTTCAGACATAGGAAGCCTCCATACACAGTGACGAGGCCTTTTCAGTGGCATCAAGCCTGCCTGCTGCCAACGCCTTGCTGGATGCCTGCTGCAGAAAATCTTCGTTCTTGGCGAACTTCTGCACCAGGGTGAGCAGCGTTTGAGGGTCCAGATCTTTCTGCTGAATTACTTCTGCGGCCCCGGCAAGCACCAAAAAGCGGGCATTCTCGGTCTGGTGATCATCCACCGCAAACGGATAGGGAATAAGGATGGAAGCCAGACCCACTGCCGCAATTTCTGATACGGTCATGGCACCGGCGCGGGCGATAATAATGTCAGCCCAGGAATAGGCACCTGCCATATTTTCTATAAACGGCTGAACCTGGATCGTGTTACCCACATCCACCTTACTCTCACCATAAAACGCCAATGTTTGTTCAAGATTTTTACTGCCACATTGATGCAGTATTTCCGGCCTTTGCTGTTCCGGTAAAAGTGCCAGCATGGCTGGAACGGTTTTGTTAATAGCAACAGCCCCAAGACTTCCACCTATAACAAGAATGCGTAACTTATCTCCGCGATGAACGGCGCCAGTATGTGTAGCCCTTGCATTATGTTTTTGCACACCAAGGTCTGAAATTTCCTTGCGCAAAGGATTACCTACCACAATGGTATTGCCTGGTTTGATAAATGATTTCAGTAAACGGTTGCGGGTAATTTCCTGCTTTCTTTCAAAGGCACCAGGGAATGCCTCCATCACAGTTGAAGCCAGAGGAAACAGCATTTGATTGGTGAAACCGGCAATAGCATTTTGTTCATGAATCAGCAGTTTCTTCCCCAGTAACCAGGCAGCAAGTCCACCAGGTCCGGTAACAAATCCACCCATACCCAGAACGCAACCCGGTTTGATCTGGATAAGCTTGCGAATGGCTTGCATGACAGCAAGCAAAATTACCAGGGGTGACAGCAGTTTTTTCAGCAGGCTTGTTCCCCTGAGTCCGGCGATGGATATAAAGTGCAAGGGAATATCTGTTTCAGAAATTACACTGGCTTCCAGCCCTTTACGCGTTCCAAGCCACTCCACCTGAACACCCTTGGACAGCAGATCCTCAGCAATACTCAGCGCAGGGAACACATGCCCACCCGTGCCTCCGGCCATAATGAGTATTTTTCTGTTGTTGGTATCTATGCGCATTTCTATTCTGCTCAGACGCGAACGCTGGCTTTTCTGCCTCCGCTCTGATGATTCTCAATATCAATCCTGACTAATATCGCCACCATTGCCATACAGGTAAGCAGGCTCGAACCGCCATAACTGATAAACGGCAGAGTAAGTCCCTTGTTTGGCAACAACCCCACATTGACACAGACATTAATGGCGACCTGGGCAACAAAAATAAAAGCAAAACCATAAGCGGCGTAAGCTGCGAAAAAGTTCCCATTGGTCTCATTTTTTCTGGCGATAAGCAGGGCCCTGGAAATAAAGGCAGTAAAAAGAAGTAACAGGGCAAGGACGCTGATAACCCCAAGTTCTTCAGCGATAATGGCAATGATGAAATCGGTATGGCCGTCAGGCAGGAAGTACATTTTCTGGATACTGTTACCCAGACCCATGCCCAACCATTCACCACGGCCGAAACCTATCAGGGCCTGGGCCAGCTGATAACCGGAATCGAAGACAATATCTTCATGAAAAGGATCTTTGAGTGCCTGCAAATAGGAAGTCACTCTGCGCATGCGATAAGCAGAGGTAAAAATCATTGCTGCACCGGCGCCAAGCAGCAGCATTGCTGACAAAAGGAAATGCCAGAAACGGGCACCGGCAAGAAAAAGCATTGCCATAACGGCAAACATGATGACTACTACTGCGCCAAAATCAGGTTCCAGCAACAGCAGTAAGACGGGCAATAACATCAAGGCGAAAGGTAGCAGGAATCCTTTCAGGCTATTACAGATAAGCTCATGTTGTCTGCTTAGCAAACCAGCCATGAAAAATACAATCAGAATTTTTGACGGCTCGGAAACCTGCAGGGTCATGAACCCAATATTTATCCAGCGTGTGCCACCACCTGCTGTATAGCCCACGCCTGGAACCAGAACGAGGGACAACAACAGCAAAGTAATGATGAAAAGGCCATAACTGCCTTTTTGCCACCATAACAGGGGAATCTGGAATGTGATTATTGCCCCTACCAGACCAAGCAGAATGAATATCAACTGACGCTTGAAATAATAGAATGGATCCCGATGCAGACTTTCACCAATTTCCACCGATGCTGAGGTCATCATGATGAGGCCAACAAATACCAGCAGCATGGCAAGAATAATGAGCCAGCTATCACCATAATAGGGGCGGGTCTGAAACTGTTGATGGGTTACTGCTTGCATGTTCAGTGCAGCTCCCCAACATGATGAACAAAGGCTTCACCACGTTCTTCATAATTATTGAACATATCGAAACTGGCACAGGCAGGAGAGAGTAATACCGCATCTCCTTTATCTGCCTTTTTATCAGCAATGCTGACCGCTTCTTCAAGAGAAGACACGGTAATGGTCATTACAGATCCATTTACTGCCTGATCAATAAGTGCAGCATCCTCTCCAAACAAAATGGCCAGTTTTACATAAGTAGACAGCGGATAAGCCAATGGAGAGAAATCAGCCCCCTTGCCCTGACCGCCAGCCAGTAAAATAATCTTGCCTTTCCCCAAATCGCCACCCAGACCATTGACGGCAGCAATACAGGCACCCACATTGGTGCCCTTGGAATCGTTGTACCAATCTACACCATTCCTGTCGGCTACCCACTGACAGCGATGAGGAAGTCCGCTAAAACTTTTCAATGTCGTGGTCATGGCATCAATGGAGAATCCGGCAGCATGACCCACTGCCAACGCTGCCAGCGCATTGGCGACGTTGTGTTTGCCGGCAATCTTCATCTCGCGCACTGACATCAATGGCTGTTTATTAAAGCCAAGGTACTGGCCATCATCCAGATTCAACAGGGAAAATTCGGCAGCACTATTTTCTACAAGTGAGAAATGCCATTGTCGAACATTGGCCGGAAGTTCAGGCTGGCATAACAGGTCATCATTATTAATCACCGCCTGCTGACAACCCTGGAATATTCGCAGCTTGGCTTCGCGATATTCTTCCATGGTGCTATATCGATCCATATGGTCCAGACTAAGATTCAGTAGCGTAGCTACTTCTGCAGCAAGCTTTGTGGTTGTTTCCAGTTGAAAACTGGACAGCTCGAGCACATACAGACTGGAGGCTGGCTGCTGAAGTAAATCCAGCACCGGTAGTCCAATATTGCCAGCCACCGCGACATCAATTCCCTCAGTTTTTGCCATTTCTCCAACCAGAGTGGTTACCGTACTTTTTGCATTGGAGCCAGTGATGGCAATAATCGGTGCAGCAATTGATCTGGCAAAAATATCCACATCGCCAGTTACCGGTACGCCCTGCCTGATAGCGTTCTGTATCACTGGTATTTTTTGGTCCACGCCTGGACTAACAATCAACTGTGCAGCATTGTTAAGGGTCTGGGCATTAAACTCACCAAGTTCGAGTTCAACTCCAGGGCACTCAGCTTTCAGTTGCTGTAGTCCAGGCGGATTCTTTCGGGTGTCCAACACCTTGAATTTTTCATTGCGACTGGCCAGATAACGGGCACAGGAAAGCCCGGTCTTACCAAGACCGATCACGACTTTCATCTTTTGCGCTACCTGCTCTGTTTGCATTTTCCAGCCTGTGTTATGCGTTTAATTCTTATCTCAATTTCAATGTTGCCAGACCAAATAACACCAGAATTACGGTGATGATCCAGAACCGAACGATGACTCTGGGCTCGGGCCAGCCCTTTAACTCAAAATGATGATGCAGGGGAGCCATACGAAATATTCTTTTTCCGGTTAACTTGAATGAAGCAACCTGCAGAATGACCGAGAGTGTTTCCATCACGAACACGCCCCCCATAATGATCAAAACAATTTCATGCCTGATAATGACCGCCACTAGACCTAGCGACGCACCCAGCGCCAATGCACCGACATCGCCCATAAAAATCTGTGCGGGATAAGTGTTGAACCAGAGGAATCCCAGACCGGCGCCAGCGAGGGCGCAACAAAATATTCCCAATTCGCCGGCACCGGCAATATAGGGAATGTTCAGATAGGCGGAAAACTCAATATTTCCAGTCAAATAGGCGATGACACCAAGGGCTGCCGCCACCATCACCGAAGGCAAAATGGCCAGACCGTCGAGACCATCAGTAAGATTCACCGCATTACTGAAACCCACGATCATGAAATAGGCCAGCAATATATAGAACGGCCCCAGGTTGAGAGCAAAGTCTTTAAAGAAAGGAATAAATAATTGCGTATCCGCAGGCACAGCGGCAATGGAATAAAGATAGGCAGCGGCAACAAAACCGATTAATGATTGCCAGAAATACTTCCAGCGGGCCGCCAGTCCTTTTGGATTCTGCTCAAAAACTTTACGGTAATCGTCTACCCAGCCTATTGCGCCATACAGTCCGGTAACAATGACTACCACCCACACATAAGGGTTTCTTAAATCCGACCACAGCAGACTGCTGATAATAATACTGACCAGAATAAGGGCGCCACCCATGGTAGGGGTTCCGGCTTTACTGAGATGGCTCTCCGGCCCGTCATCTCTGATCACTTGGCCAATCTGATGATAATTCAGACGCCTGATCATGGTAGGCCCAATAATCAGCGACAATGCCAGCGCCGTCAGAATTCCCAAGATGCCGCGCACAGTAAGGTATTGAAATACCGTGAAGCCGGAATTAAATTGAGAAAGATATTCGGTCAGCATTAACAACATGAGAAACAACTCTCCCTGGTATTAATTTCATTGGCAGCAAAATGCCTGGCAATAAAATCGTTACCAAAAAAAACACTGTTATGGATCATTCGCTTCATTGCGCATCATCCTGTATTTGACTGACCAGTTTTTCCATGCCCTGGCTACGTGAGCCTTTAATCAGTACCGTTGTAGTGGCATTCAGCAAAGGAGCAATAGTGTCTTTAAATTCATTCCGCTCACTCAAATAAATACCACCATCGCCGAAAGCCGGAACTGCCAGCGCGCTCATCTCTCCAAGGGCAATCAGACAATCTATGCCCTGCTGCTTTGCATAGCGTCCTATTTCGGCGTGCTCTTTTTCAGCCTCACTACCCAACTCGCCCATATCTCCAATGACGACAATCCTCGATCCCCTGGTCTGGGCCAGTACATCAATTGCTGCACGAAATGAGGCGGGACTGGCGTTATAACTATCATCAATGAGTGTTGCGCCATGAATACCTGCGACAATGCACATACGGCCCTTCACCGCAGCAAACTGCTCAAGCCCGACCTTTGCTGCATCAAGCCCGGCACCTGCCGTCATGGCCATAGCCGCTGCTGCTATGGCATTATTGATGTTGTGTTTGCCTGGTACTTGCAGCTTGATCGCTACCGTCCCTTGCGGTGAGTTCAATTTGAATCCTGCTCCCTTAAACTGATCCAGCTGGATGTCATCTGCAAAATAATCAGCATCCTGATTGCCTGATCCGCTTACGGTCACAATATGTCTGCCCAATGATTTGATTTGTTCAACAAACTGCGGGGCAAAGAAATCATCAAGGTTTACCACAGCCGTTCCGTTTTCCCTGATTCCACCCCAGATTTCGGATTTACCCTTCGCCACCCCATGAAGATCACCAAAGCCTTCAAGGTGTGTACCGGCAATACAGGTGATATGGGCTATATCGGGGCGCGCCAGTGCAACACTGTAGGCAATGTCTCCCGGACCATTAGCGCCCATTTCAATGACTGCATACTTATGCTGTTTATCTATTTTCAGCAGGCTCAGGGGAACACCCAACTCATTATTCAGGTTACCGCTCGTCATCATTACTGAATCACATTGCGACAGAATTTCGCCCGTCATTTCCTTTACCGTGGTCTTTCCCTGGCTACCTGTCAGGCCCAGCACACAGGCACCGCTTCGATTCCTGTTCATGGCACCGATCGTTCCAAGCGCATCGCGAGTGTCTGATACTGTCAGCACTGGCAAATCAACATTTACCGATTCATCAACAATTACAGCGCTGGCACTTTTTTCAGCAGCAACAATGACAAACTCATTGCCATTGAAATTTGGCCCCTTTATAGCCACGAACAAATCCCCTGGCTGCAAGGTACGGGTATCAATTGATGCCGCACAAAATTCAGCATTGGCGCCGGTAATTACCCCGCCTGTCTCTATCTGAACTTCTTGCAAACTCATTGACCCAATCACGCTTTATCCCGCTGTATTATTATTTTGATTCTGTTCAGCAAATCGATTATTCAGACTTACCCTGGCCTGTTTGACGTCACTGAAGACCATACGGTTACCACCAATATCCTGATATTCCTCATGGCCTTTACCTGCGATCAACACGATGTCGCCTTCATTGGCATTGTTAATGGCATAATCAATTGCCTTGGCACGATCATGCTCAATCACCGTCCTGGAAGTATCAGAAAGCCCCGATTTAATCTGGTTGATGATTGCCATGGAGTCTTCATTACGTGGATTGTCATCAGTAATAATCAGCCTGTTGGCCATCTGTTCGGCGATCTCGGCCATCAGTGGACGCTTGCCTTTGTCACGGTCACCGCCACAGCCGAAAACACACCAGATGTCACCCTTGGCATGTTGACGAAGTGCAGCCAGTGCATTCTTCAACCCATCAGGGGTATGGGCATAATCCACCACTACAGAAACCGGAAAGTCACCAAGAATTTCCATGCGCCCTTTAACCGGTGAAACAGCAGCCACTTTTTCCAGCACATTGTCGAAATCAAAATCAGGCTTGTTTGCTTCAGACGCCATCACTGTGGTGAGAACCGCAAGGATGTTGCTGACATTAAAGGAACCCGCCAGGGTGCTGCTAAAGCGCCCTTGCCCCCAGGGGGTAACAACATCCAGTTCAAAACCTGAACTTTTGAACTCAAGAGCTCTGGGAAATACATCAGCTTTCGGGTTATGCATGCTGTAGGTAAAGGATTTAACATTTTTGGCAAGGCTGTTGAGTATCTTCGCGCTGAACATGTCATCCATATTGATAACAGCAATTTTTAAATGAGGATTGATAAACAGTTTTCGTTTTTCATCACCATAGGCTTTCATGCCACCGTGATAATCAAGATGATCTCGACTAAGGTTGGTAAACACTGCCACATCAAATTCGCTGGTATTAACCCGGTTCTGACTCAAGCCATGAGAGGAGACTTCCATTACCATGGCTTCACCATTTTGAATCCGAACTTCTTCAAAGATTTTTTGTACAGAGATGGCGTCAGGCGTTGTGCCTGGACCTGATTCATCATTGGTATAAGGCTGGCCATAGATACCATGACCAAGGGTGCCACTAATGCCGGTTTTATAACCAAGCATGCTCAAACACTGACCGACAAACTGGCAGCAGCTGGTTTTGCCGTTGGTTCCGGTTATACCGATTAACCAAAACGCTGCCGCTGGATAATCAAAAAACCGGGCAGCTATCTTGCCAATCCTGGCGGTGAGTTTTTCCACTGGAATCACCGGCACGCCGTTCCTGATAGTAATTTCCGACCACTCTTCATCAGCTTCTACCAGCACGGCTTTGGCACCTTTGGCAATGACGTCATCAACAAAATCACGACCATCATGAGACGCCCCTTTATAGGCGAGAAAAAGATCACCTGGATCAATCTGGCGTGAATCAATTTCAATACCTGTCAGCTCAACATCCATCGCGTCATTAATGGCAACATCTTCAGCCAAAAATTCCGAAAGTCGCATTTGCCTGGTCATGATTTCTGCTGTATTCATAATTCTCTCCAGGAAGCTGGCTGCTTATCCAAACCAATAACCCCACTCATGCTGACCTGCTTTTCTTCCACGGCACTATCAGGCGGAACATTCAGTATTCGCATCGCACCAGCGGCAATTTTGGCAAACACCGGCGCAGCTACCCGACCACCGCCATACTCTTCACCCTTGGGCTCATGTATGGAGACAACAGCAACAATTTTTGGATTATGGGCTGGCACAAAGCCGGCAAAATAGGAGTTGTAATTTTCTTCATCGTAGCCTCCACCGACGTTGTAATACCAGGCTGTACCTGTTTTGCCAGCAACCTGATGCGAGGGAATAGCTGCCAGTACTCCGGTACCACCGAGCTTGGTGCTGACCACCGTTTCCATCATTGCATTCACGTCCCTTGCTATCTGGGCATCTATGACTCTTTCCCCATAAACGGGGCCTTCCGTTTTAAGCAATGACACCGGTTTTCGAATACCTTCGTTGGCATAAATCATGTAAGCCTGGGCCATTTGCAGGGGCGTCACCTGAAAGCCATAGCCATAAGCCAGGGTGGCGATATCAGATTTACTCCATCTTGGGAAACTTGGCAGCACTCCGGATGTTTCACCGGGAAAACCTGTTCCCATTGCTGTACCAAACCCGACCCGGGAAAGCACATCAAGCATTGGCGCCTCTCCCATGGCCAGACCCAGCTTGATTGCGCCAACCTGGCTGGATTTGGTAATAATTTTTTCCAAGTCCACTTTCTTGTAGTTAACGGGATCCTTTTTGGTAGAGCCATCTACCTGGATATACCCCGGGTTGGTATCAATAATGCTGCTGGTGTCAAACAACCCACTTTCCAATGCCGCGGTTATCGTAAAAGGCTTTACTGTCGAACCCGGCTCCAGCAAATCAACAATTGCCCGATTGCGCATTTCATTGTCATCAAGGCTGATTCGATTATTTGGGTTGTAGGAAGGCTGGTTCACCATGGCCAGTACTTCACCTGTTTCAACATTTAATACAACTGCCGTTCCGGCCTTGGCATAGCGACGAGTCACTTCTTCCTTAAGCGCCTTGTAAGCCAGATATTGAATCCTGCTATCAATGCTTAGCACCAGATCGTTACCTGGCTCTGCAACAGAATTTATTTTTACTTCACGAATAATGCCGCCACGTCGATCCTTGAGAACCTGTTTGGATCCGGGCTTGCCCTGAAGCCAGTCTTCATAAGCCAGCTCCAGTCCTTCCTGTCCAACATCATCACTGTTGGTAAGCCCCACAAGATGGACCGCAACTTCTCCCAAAGGATAAAAGCGCTTGTACTCTTCCTGGGAATAAACACCGCGAATTTTCAGATCAAGAATTGACTGGACTTCCGCAGGGGGAAGTCGACGTTTGATATAAAGAAATTCACGCTGGGCATTGTCCTGAATGCGATTCCACAGAACATCGGTATTGACCTCAATGCTTTCCAGCGCAGAGGTCAGCGTTTTCCATGCCTGGGGGTTATGAATAATTTCTCGAGGGTTCAGCCAGAGTGACTGCACCGGGGTGCTTATCGCCAGAGCCTGTCCATTTCTGTCCATGATGTTGCCACGATGACCAACAATGACATCATTTCGAACAGTTCTTCTATTACCCTGATCCTGCAGCACTTCATTATTAATAACCTGAAGGTCAACTATCTTCCAGCTTACTGTACCCAGCAGAGTGATTGCTGCCATGGAAACCAGACCAAGTCTCCAGAAATGTTGTTTCTTTATGCTGCTAGCGCTATTCACCAGACACTACCACCACGTTCTCCGTTGCCGGAATTTTCATTCCGAGCTCTGCTATTGCCAGATTTTCAATGCGGCCTTGCGACACAAGACTGCTTTGCTCAAGTAGTAACTGCCCCCATTCGACCTGCAGCTCATTTCTGTGTCGTTCAAGTTGCTGCAACTCATTCAGTAAATGTCTGTTCGTATGGGTTGAGTAAATCACCCCGGTTGCTGATGCTGTCACTACCAGCAACAGACTGATCAGGCTCAACCAGGACTTCACAGAAATCCGGTTATCCAGATCTTTCAACTGCCTGCCTTTAGTACTTTTCTTTGCTTTTCCAAACATGCCGAGCCTTTCTCATTAAATGGCTTTAGCCAGTAATTTTTGCTCAGGCTATTTTTTCTGCGACCCTTAAAACAGCACTTCTTGATCGCACATTCAGTGCCACTTCTTCAGCACTCACCCTGACCTGCTTGCCAATTCTTTTTAGGCGAGGGTTTAACTGCGCCTGGGTAACTGCCATATCGGACGGATAGTCGTCACCCCTTTCCTGCTTACTTATAAACTGTTTTACCAGCCTGTCCTCTAGTGAATGAAAACTGATCACCACCATCCTTCCACCGACACAAAGCAACTCAGTGATCTCACTCAGTGCCTTTTCCAGATCAAGCAACTCTCTATTAATGGCAATCCTTATCGCCTGAAAAACCCGAGTGGCAGGATGCTTGTGCTTTTCCCATGCCGGATGTGCCTGTTTTACAATTTCCGCTAACTGTATGGTTGTCGTTATCGGTGCCAGTTCGCGCTCCCTGACAATGGCGCGGGCAATACGCCGGGAGAACTTTTCCTCACCGTATTCAAAAAACACCCTGATCAACTCTTCCTCTTTAGCTTCAGCTACCCACTGTGCAGCTGTCACACCCGACTGGGTATCCATGCGCATATCCAGAGGGCCTTCCCTGGAGAAACTAAAACCTCTTGCGGCATCATCCAGCTGTGGCGAAGAAACACCCAGATCCAGCAATACCCCTGCCACCTTTCCCATGACTGAGTGTTTATCGGCCAGTTGTTCAAGCTCTGCAAAGCTGCTGTGTTCCACAATCACCCTCTCATCCTGCTGCTGCAAAAGGAACGCTTCCTTTATTGCTTCCGGATCCTTGTCTATTACCAGCAACTTCCCCTGGCTAGACAACTTCTCGAGAATTACCCGGCTATGCCCACCTCTGCCAAACGTACCGTCTATATAAAAACCGTCTTTGTCTGTAACCAGCGCTTCAACCGACTGCTGCAACAAAACCGATTGATGCTCGAAATTATTCACAACCTAGAGCGACAAACCTTTTACTTCTTCAGGCATTTCTTCTTCCGACTCTTCCTGACCCAGCCAGCTTTCACGTTTGGCATTCCAGGCCTCTTCATCCCATAACTCAAACTTCTTACCCTGCCCTACAAGCACCACTTTCTTTTCCAGCCCTACATAGGAGCGCAAGGTGGGTGGAACCAGAATGCGACCACTGCCATCGAGCTCAACATCATTGGCATGCCCGATAAAAAGACCCTTGAGTTTTTTGCTTGTGGCATTGAAACTGGGCAAGGCTTCAACCTTGCGCTGAATTTCTTCAAATTCATTAAGAGGATAAATGACAAGGCACTCGCCATCGGTTGCTTCAATGGTAACGACCATTTTTCCCTGGCAGTGATCATCAATAGTTCCACGATAACGGGAAGGGATAGCCATACGCCCTTTCGCATCGAGATTTATTGAGTTCAAGCCGCGGAATAACAAAATCAGGGTCCTTTGTGCTTTTGGTTGCTTTTATGTTTGTTGTTAACGGAAAAAAGGTCGCAGAAACCGCTTGGTATTGGGATGAGACACCTTACTAACCCATTATCACCCACATTCTGCTACTTCTTGCCACTTTTCCGCACTATAGGCAGGGATATACAACAAATCAAGCACTTAATTGCACAAATTTGAGTAGAAATTGAGGCTAAATGCGCCGAAAATCGATAAAAAGATCGAAAATGAGGCTTTTTTAGGAAGATAAAATCAATGTTTTACAATGCGATAAGAGGCAAACTTAAAGTAAATTCTTAAGTTTGGTGGAGGAGTGGATATATTTTGGTATTTTTGCGAGGTTTTGCCATATTTGTGGCAAAAGGCAGTATTCTGACTCTAAATACTGTTTCTTGTACGGTGCGTTCTGTTTATCCAGATCTATTTAAATTCTTCAGATCTATTTAAATTAAACCCTTTCGAGATTTTTAGAGATCTCTGATTTTTAGAGATCTCCATAGCCTGTAGCTTATAGCTTCAAGTATGTAGACTCATACTCTCGACCCCTGACACAGTGGCACATAGTATCCGGCTATTGCTATCCTGTAAATAACTCTCTAAAAAATAAATAATAAAATGAGTTAGCCGGTAAGCCGGGTTCTGTCTTGGGCAATCATTCATCTAGGCATCATGTCACCATAATGCTCATGCAGCCTACCCGAATCCAGCGCGAGCCACACCATTGGATTCCTATTTGGCCTTGCTCCCAGCGGGGTTTACCATGCCATGGAATGTTGCCACCCATGCGGTGCGCTCTTACCGCACCATTTCACCCTTACCTCGTTAGCCCGAAGGCTGGTGAGGCGGTTTATTTTCTGCTGCACTTTCCGTAGGCTCGCGCCCCCCAGGTATTACCTGGCACTGTGCTCTATGGAGCCCGGACTTTCCTCTGACATATCTCTACGAATAGAGAATGCCAGCGATTGCCTGGCCAACTCAAGGCGCTAGGGTACGCATGCAATTGTGGAAATTCAACAAGAGATTGATGGTAAACTCGCGAAGATGCTGCCACGAAGTCAGTTCCATTTTTTTCTGGACCAATTAGCCTGGAGATAACCTTGCCAACCCATTCAAATGTTCTGGAAATTGCCGGTGAATCGATTTTGCCCGGCACCAGAAAGCGTCTTGAAATAAAAGTATCGAAATTGTTTGATTATACCGAGATGGTAATTCCCGTTGAGGTCATCAGGGGTAAGGCACCCGGCCCGGTACTGTTTGTTTCTGCGGCGATCCATGGTGACGAACTTAACGGTATCGAAATCATCAAACGATTGCTGGCACGCAAATCTATCGGTCGCTCCATGCACGGCACGCTGATTGCCGTCCCCATCGTTAATGTTTTTGGCTTCATTAATAATTCCCGCTACCTGCCGGATCGACGCGATCTGAACCGCTGTTTCCCCGGATCAGCTTCCGGCTCCCTGGGCTCTCAAATGGCAAATATTTTCATGCGGGAAATAGTCGAGAAATCGACCCACGGTATTGATCTGCATACCGGCGCCATCCATCGGACCAACCTGCCACAAATAAGAGCACAGCTGGATGACAGGGAAACTGTAGAACTGACTCGAGCCTTTGGCGTCACTGTCGCCATCAATTCATCTATACGTGATGGTTCCTTGCGTCAGGCAGCCGCTGAAAAAGGCATTCCCATGTTACTTTTCGAAGGCGGTGAGGCGTTAAGGTTTGAAGAAAAAGTGATTAAAACAGGTGTTAATGGCGTGCTCTCGGTTATGCGCTCAATTGGCATGATACGCTCCAGCAGGCTTCGCAAAGCCCATCTGGCCAAAGAGGTATTTATAGCCTCCTCCAGTCAATGGGTGCGTGCCCCCCATAGTGGCGCGTTGAGAGTCAGAAAAAAGATCGGCAGCATGGTTCAGGAAGGCGAATTATTAGGCACCTTGTCAGACCCTTATGGGGATGCAGTGGTGCCGGTATGTAGTTCCAAAAAAGGCATTATCATCGGCATGACCATGATCCCATTAGTAAATCAGGGTGATGCCTTGTTCAATATTGCCACCTTTGAAGATTCTGAAATTGTAGAAGAACATATTGAAGAAAGAGATGAAAATTAAGTACTCCCTCAAATATACAAATAGTTAATTCGTGGAGACCACCAATGGAAGACAACACCACAGCATCTTTTAACTGGCAGAGCGCAATTGACGAAACCTTTACTGATTTTTCCCAGCAGTTAATCAACTATTTTCCCCAGCTGATTGGCACCATTGGGGTGCTGCTACTGGGCTGGCTGGTTGCACACACTCTTAGCCTGAGCACGCGCAAGGTAATTCAGGGGCTGGATGTAATATTCGCCAGATTTACCCGTATTGATGGTATCAATCAGGAAAGGATACAAGGCTCCTACTCGGTCATTATCAGCAAGATCGTTTTCTGGATCGTCATGATTTTTTTCCTCACAGTTGCCGCCAACATTCTGGGTTGGGATGTCTTTGCCGACTGGCTCGACAGTATTGTGAGTTATTTGCCCGGACTGATTTCCGGCCCGATCATTATCCTTGGTGGCTTCCTGCTGAGTAATTTCGCAAAAGCCACAATATCTTCCGCCGCCGATAAAGCCGGAATGACCCAAAGTGCCGGCATGGCGCGCGCAGTTCAGATCGTGATCATTTTCAGCGCCATTATTATTGGAGTTGAGCAAATCGGATTAAACATCGGCTTTTTGAGCAATGTTATTGTTGCCTCCATCGCCATTCTGCTGGCTGGCGCTGCCCTGGCCTTCAGCCTTGGTGCCAAAAATATGGTAGCCAATATCATCGGTGCCCAATATACCCGTAAGTACTGCCGGGTTGGTGACAAAATCAAAATCGGCGATATTGAAGGTGAAATTATTGAGTTGGCGCAGGCTTGTATCGTTATTGAAACCGGGTCCGGTCAGGCCATTATTCCGGCAAAGTTTTTCCATGAACAGGTAAGTCTGATTAATGCCTAAAATAAATAATCTGTCAGACTCTTTTCGGAAACCAGCTTATGAACAATAAAGAAGAACTGGATTTTGCTCTGAGCTTTATGAGTGAGCAGCCAAAAGCAGCGGTAAAAATACTTGAACAAAGTGACGTCGATGCTGTTGCCAGTCTTTTATCCAACGCACCCTCCAGTTATATCTCCCCCGTCCTTAAATATATGCTGCCAGACTTTTTCGTCAAAGTTTGTAACTCTATGGGAGCTGAAAAAGCTGCAGCGGTTCTTTCAAATCTGGATGCCAATGCCATTGCTATTGTGCTTCGGCGTAGCACTGAGGAATCAAGAAAGAAAATACTTGAGGAATTGCCAGCCAACATCAGGAAAAATACTGAATTACTGTTGGAGTTTCCCGTCAATACAGTGGGTGCCTGGATGTCACCACATATGCTCGTGGTGCCCCATGATGTAAAAAACAAAAACGTGATGAAATATTTAAAAAGTGGTGGTGTTCAAGATGACAGTGAATACATTTATATCACTGACAGGGACAGCAGATTTCTTGGCAGAACGAGGTTTCTTGATCTGGTAAAAGGGGGCGAAAACCTTCCGGTTACCTCCTTTATGCAAGACAACTGCCCTTCACTGCCGGCGCAAATATTTCTGGAGCAGACCAGCGAACATATAGCTTGGGAATTTTCAGATGTTTTACCAGTAACCAACAGGGATAACCAGTTACTGGGAATATTACCGCATCATGCTCTGCGTCAGGGGCTGGCTCAAATTAACAACGTCAGAACGAAAACTAAATCAGGCAAAGACCCGCTAAGCAGTATTTTTGAAGTCTATGGGCAATCACTGCTGGCTTTATTTAATACGGTAAGTGATGCCGTAGATGTTGAACATAAATAATCAGGCTATCCAAGGTCACAGGCATGCAAAATCAATTAATAAACGCAGAAGAACCAATTCACAAACTCAACAAAACCTTCTTGCTGGATTTTCCGGAAAGCGCAGCGCGCAAACTTGAAAAAATTGATGCGGAAGATGCCGCTGAAATTTTTGCATCGCAGCAGCCAAATATTATTTCCGGCGTGATGAATAAAATGTCGCCCGGTACTGTAGCTTCAATTCTGAAAAAGATACCAAGGGACCTGGCCGCTCAAGCTATTTCTACAATGGATACCGGGATTTCAATCACCCAGCTAAATGGCATGACCGAAGAAGAGCGTGAAGACTACTTCTCTCATATGGAAAAAATCACTGCCCAGGAGTTCAAGGCACTTCTTGATTATCCGGAAAATTCTGTAGGCAGGCAGATGAGCCCTGAATTTTCCGCCTGCAGTCGCCACCTCACTGTTGACGAAGCCATGGACCTGCTGCGTCGGCAGGACACAGGCAATATCAAGCACCTGTTTTTATTGGACGACAGCATGCAACTGGACAGCATTCTTGATATCCATCAATTGGTACTGGCCAATGGTGATGAAAAACTTTCCAACCTGTCACGCCCCGTTGTGGCCTTCGTCAATGCCATGGATTCCATGGAAGAGGTTATTGAAAAGCTGGACAAATTCAAGGTGGCCGTTATGCCGGTAGTCGATGTCAATCACAAGCTGGTAGGGATCATTCGTGGTCAGGGCTTGCTGGAAGCACTGCGTGACGATATTGCCACAGACATGGC
The DNA here is from genome assembly GCA_024644515.1 of Gammaproteobacteria bacterium. GTDB lineage: Bacteria > Pseudomonadota > Gammaproteobacteria > Pseudomonadales > Pseudohongiellaceae > Eutrophocola. The sequence goes on along the minus strand of JAHEHN010000031.1, from coordinate 3,864 downwards.
AACTATGGTGGGTGCAAGTAGAGATGAAAAGGCCCTGTCCTCCAGTTTCTTTGCGGTAAAAAAACGTCAGCCATGGTTACAGATAAATCTGCTCACCGCCTTTGCAGCATCTGCTGTGGTTGGCTTGTTTGAAGATACTATTGCACAATTTACCGCTCTGGCTGTGTTGCTGCCAATTGCTGCCGGACAATCCGGAAATACCGGGGCACAATCACTTGCGGTGACAATGAGAGGGCTGACTGTCCGGGAAATTACTATGAGACACTGGTTTCGGGTCATGATTAAGGAGCTGGGCGCAGGCTTTATCAATGGCATCGGTATCGCGGTAACCTGCTCCGCTGGCGTATTCCTGTGGAGCCGCAGTGCCGGTCTGGCGCTGGTAATGGCACTGGCCATGATTATCTCCATGACCCTCGCGGGTACTGCCGGAGCTGTTATCCCGATTCTGCTGAAACGCTTTGGTCTTGATCCGGCTCAGTCTTCTTCTATCGTTCTGACTACTGTGACTGATATTGCCGGCTTTATGTCATTCCTTGGCATAGCCACCTTGCTATCGAGCATGCTGGTTGCAGGATGAGATTAATCACCTTAGTCGTCTTGCTGTTTTTTCTGCTCAAGACCTGCCTGATAAAACGCCTTCTTGCCAAGGCCGGTGATTTTTCCGGCAAGTGAGGAGGCCTGTTTTAAAGGCAGCTCCTCAAGCAGCGTACTAAAAATATGAAGCGAAGCCTCGTCAAGAGACTGATCTTTTTTATCACTGCCAGCCACCATCAATACAATTTCTCCACGCTCCTGATTACTGTCAGCAGATACCATCTCCAGCAATTCTGCCAAAGTTCCTCGTAGAAAGGTTTCATAGGTTTTAGTTAGCTCTCGTGCTATCACCCCATATCGGTTTGCGCCAAAGACAGTGACCAGATCTTCCAGACAGGCATGAATGCGATGGGGTGCTTCAAAAAAGATCAGCGTTCTTTCTTCCGCTGCCAGTTTGCTCAGCTGATTACTGCGGGTGCCCTTTTTGCCCGGCAGAAAACCTTCAAACACAAAGCGGTCGGTAGGCAAACCGGCACAACTCAGCGCCGCAAGAATACTGCTGGCCCCCGGAATCGGAACTACTTTAATACCGGCCTGACTTGCCTTGCTCACCAATGGATAACCGGGATCCGAAATCAGCGGCGTTCCTGCATCACTAATCAGGGCTATATCTTCGCCCGCGCTAATACGCTTGATAATTTCATCCACCTTTTGCACTTCATTATGTTCATGCAAGGCAAACATGGGAGTATCAATTCCAAAATGTTGCAAAAGTTTTCGGCTATGGCGGGTATCTTCCACAGCAATGCTATTAACCCGGGACAACACCTGAATGGCACGCGCCGTGATATCGTCAAGATTGCCAACAGGTGTTGCTACAATATACAAAGACCCGCTATCAGTTTGGGGCATTGCCGTGCTTCCATTTGATATTGCATCCGACACTGGGAATCTGTGCCTGGCTGATCGCTTCTCCAGCCAATGCTGCATCCATCGCTTTTCGCAGATCCGCTCCGGTGACAGGAATATCGTTACCTGGCCTGCTACTGTCCATTTGACCGCGATAAATCAGCACCCTGTTTTCATCGAACAGGTAAAAATCCGGTGTACAGGCGGCATCGTAGGCCAGTGCCACTGATTGGGTTTCATCAAGCAGGTAGGGAAAGATATAACCGGCTTCCACCACTTCTCTTCGCATATTGTCCATATTGTCATCAGGATAAGCCGCTATGTCATTGGCATTGATTGCAACAACAGCGACTCCCTTACTTTCATAGTCTCTTGCCAGATCAGCAAAACCGGCCCTGATATGTGTAACGAAGGGGCAGTGATTACAAATAAAAGCCACCAGCAACAACTGAGCATCTTCAAACGCATCCAGAGTCACCATCATGCCCCTGGTATCGGGCAGGGAAAAATCGGGTGCTGGTGTACCTAGGGGTAACATATTGGAGGGTGTGAGAGCCATGGACTTACCTGGTAAAGGATTTGTGACAGACAGAATACCCTTTTACGATCTGTAGGCAATGTTGCCATAAATAAAACCCGACTTTAAGGTTATACTGTGCGCAATACCATGATGAGATTACAAACATTTCAGTTCCATTTATCCTTATTGCGATTGCCATTAAAGCTTTGCATTGCTGTCCTATTGCTGGCACTTGTCGCCTGTTCTGCCACCACTGTGACAGATCAGACCGATTTTGACTCTGCACTCTCGGCAAGCCAGGTTGAGGGCGATGAGGTAATGCTTCAGGCACTACTGACGCAGGCATCTGTTGCCAGCAGCCCGCAAAAGCAACAATTACTCTATCAGGCAGCCCTGGTCCTCAATAATCTGGAACGGGGCGAAGAGGCGCTGCAGTTATTGGAAAGCCTTGAAACTGATGACATACCCTTGCCCCTTGCTGCCAATATTTTTTTGCAGCGGGCACGACTTTACACGGAACTGGGACGAACAGACGCAGCCTTGCAGGCGCTGACTGCAGCTCGCCTTGATCAGCTACCCATGCTTGATAATGCGACACAGATGTCCATACGTCTTTATCGGGCAGACCTTTTCAATGACTCAGGCAGGTTTTTGGAAAGTGCAGTGGAACGTATCCTGGTTGATCATTTACTTCCTCTTAATCTGGTTCCACTGAACCATGAACAAATCTGGAATGCACTGACCGCACTCGATCCCCGGCGTCTTGCCGAACTGGCACAAAGTGAGAGGCGTTTTGAATTTCAGGGCTGGTTTGAACTTGGCGTTATCGGCAAGGCATACCAATACAACCTGGACCGTCAGGTTGTTGAGCTAAGCCGCTGGCGTAATAGCTGGAGCCGCCATCCCGCTGCAGTCTATCTCCCGCTGGCCATGCAGCTGGTTGAAACCATGGCAGAAGAACGCCCGGACGCTATCGCCCTGCTGCTACCTCTCAATTCCGCCTCCGGCACAGTCATTCGAGATGGCTTTCTGAGCGCCTATTACGATGTCATGCAAATAGGAGGTAAAGTTCCCAAATTACGTTTGTACAATACCTCTGATACCAGTGACATTCTGCAGGATTACAACCAGGCCATAGCCGATGGTGCTCAAATGATTATCGGCCCACTGGAAAAACAGCATGTTGCCCGCTTACATGGTGAAACCGCATTGCCCGTTCCCACCCTTGCCCTGAATAACGTGGAAGGCTCAAGCCCCTATTCGAGCCTACTCTACCAGTTTGCCCTTTCACCTGAAAACGAAGCGGTTCAGATTGCCGAACGCGCCTGGCAGGATGGTCATCGCTATGCCGCAATTCTCAGTCCGGCGCCCTCTTTTGATGATTTTTATCAACGCAAGCGCAATAGCTTTATCGATCACTGGCTTGGTCTCGGAGGCCAGATTGTTACCCAGGAAGCCTATCGTGAAGACTACACTGGCGTTGTGGAAACCCTGCTTAACATTGACGAAAGTGAAGCAAGGAAGAATGAGCTGGCAAGGCTGATAAACGAGGATCTCGCCTTTACCCAGCGCAGACGTCAGGATATAGATTTTATTTTCCTGATTGCGGAACCTGGGCCAGCCAGGCAAATCAATCCAACTCTGGCCTATCTTTACGCTGGAGATATCCCGGTCTATGCAAGCCAGGATGTCCATTCGGGTATACCTAGACCACTGGTCGACAATGATTTAAATGGCATCATTTTTGGTGATAGCCCATGGCTGTTGAATTTCAATGATGAACTCAAGACCAAGACTACTACTCTGTTCCCGCAAAATAATGCACTTACCCTGAGATTACAGGCCTTCGGTATTGATGCTTTCAGACTGTACCCGAGATTACGACAGCTGGAAGATATACC
>JAHEHN010000028.1 GCA_024644515.1 Gammaproteobacteria bacterium | reverse complement strand
CCTGAATGTGCCGTAGCCCTGGATGTAGCCTTTCCCCTGGCAGCCAAGCTGGGTTCCGATGTAATCGGTTATCACATTCGGCCCAACCGTCGTTAGAGCAAGGAACTTGATCTGCACTCACTGGTCGATACCACCGGCGCCTGGCCGGCGGAAAGCGAGGCCCACATTCCCAAGGCCGCCATCTCCGCAAAGGAACTGTTCTCAGAGATGGCGCAGAGTTATTCAATGGAGCTGGCGCGCAAACATGGCACTCCGGCAGCACCGAAAGCCGTGTTCAGGGAAAAGCTGGGCTCCGCAGATAAACTCTTCCCCTTCATCGGCCCGGTCAGCGATCTGATGGTGGTGTCGCGACCCAAGAAGGGGGGGTGGCAAGAAAGCCAGTATCATTATGATGAGTGCCCTGATGAACACCTCGTCACCGGTACTGATCCTGCCCCAGAAGCGTGTCAGGATCGATTTTGAGCGGATAGCCATTGCCTGGAACAATGGCCAGACCGAGAGTCTGCTGGTGCACGGCCTGTTGCCGTTGCTGAAAGCCGCCAAGGATGTGGTTTTGATCACCGAAGGCAGTAACCATCAGTTCGGGGCTTCCGCCAGTGACATGACCCAGTACCTGAAAGCCCATGGTGTGAAAGCCCGGCGCAAGCAGTTGACGGCGACCAATACCGCCGATGCGCTGGTCAAGACCGCAAAGGAAGAGAAGGCCGGCATGCTGGTTTGCGGAGCCTATACCCGCAGAAGCCTGACCAGCCAGCGCCTGTTCGGTGGAGTCACCCAGCACTTGCTGAATGGCTCGGATTTTCCGGTCATTATGATGCATGTGTAAACAGGGCTGAATAGCGCTGTCAGCACGACAGGATTGCAGGCAGCAGGCCAAATCAAGGTATTGAACCGGGCCCAAGTCTCCTGTGGACAGCCTTTTTAATCATGATTCTGGCTATAAATTTCACGAACTACTGGCCTGATCTACTGGACTCCCGGGGCCTGGACTATTATCCTTCCGATTCCCGTACAAACCCTTATGTATATTTTAAGCAGTTCTAACCCAACACAACTTTTTAGCGCTCATTTTATGATCAGCTTTTGGAGAATTATATGGTAGTCCCCGGACAGCAATCACTTCCAATGCGAATGTTTCTGGGGCATACCCCAACATGGTACAAAAAGGCAGTCCTGATCTGCCTTGTCCTGAATTTCATCGCTTACTTCACATTAGGACCTTTTCTCACCTCATGGTTGATGCTGGCCGAATTCATTGGCACGCTGGCCATGGCCCTGAAATGCTTCCCGCTGCAAACCGGTGGCTTGCTGGCGTTGCAGATACTGATCCTGCAATTGACCGATACCCATCACCTGTATGAAGAAGTTGAACTCGGGCTGCCGGTCATCCTGCTGGTCATTTTCATGGTTGCAGGCGTGCATTTCCTGCGCGATGTGCTGTTTGCAATGATCAACCACGTGTTACTGGGAATCAAGTCGCGGGTGGTGATGAACCTGGTGGCAATTGTCTTTGTCGCCGTTCTCTCTGCTTTTCTGGATGCCCTGACCATCCTGGCGGTTCTGGTGGCAATTGCGACCGGTTTCTACGATGCCTATGAAAAGGTGGTTTCCCGTGTTGGTTACCATGATGACGCTGATCCGGATGACGGGCATATTGACGAGTTGCATCGTGAAGACCTGGACAAGTTCCGTGCTTTCCTGCGTGGCCTGCTGATGCATGGTGCGGTAGGTACTGCTATCGGTGGGGTCTGTACCATTGTTGGCGAACCCGAAAACATTGTGATTGGCAACGCCGCCGGTTGGACTTTCATTGAATTCATTAGGCAGGTGTCACCAACCACTATCCCGACCCTGTTTGCCGGCATCTTCACCTGTTTCGTTATCGAAAAGATGGGCTGGTTCAGTTACGGCGCGGAAATGCCGCCTGCTGTTCGTCAGATCCTGACCGATGAAGACCAGAAGCTCAAAGACAAACTGACTCACCATGACAAGGTCGTCATGGTTATCCAGGGTATTGTTGCTGTCCTGATGGTAGCGGCGCTAGCCCTGCACCTGGCTGAAATCGGCCTGATTGGCCTGGGGGTCATTGTTCTGACCTCAGCCATGACGGGTGTCACCGACGAGCACAAGCTGGCCGAGGCATTTACACCAGGCCTGCCGTTTGCCTCACTGCTGATTGTGTTTTATGTGGTGGTGGCGATGATCAATACCCAGCACATGTTTACCCCGGTGATGGAGTGGGTGCTGACCCTGGAAGGACCTCAGCAGGTATTCATGGTATTTCTGTCCAGCGGCTTCCTTTCAGCCATCAGTGATAACGTATTTGTCGCGACGATTTACATGGACCTGATCAAGGAGCTGTACGATGCAGGTGAAATGGCGAAAGAGGCCTTTGAATCACAGTCTGTGGCGGTCGTGATGGGTACAGGTATTCCGAGTATGTCCACCCCGAATGGCCAGGCTGCCTTCCTGTTCCTGCTGATGTCCTCAATAGCACCACGCATTCGCCTGGGATATGGCCGCATGGTCTGGATGGCCCTGCCGTACTTCATTGTCTGTACGTCGGTCGCAGCAATCACTATCGATCTGTATATTGCGCACTGAAGAAAAACGATGAGTAGAAAAAAACCGGCGCACGCGCCGGTTTTTTTATGTGTCAGTGACAGGCTGGACTGGCCAACATGGTGGGCCAAGCTGGGGGCCGCGCCGCCGGTCATGGAGCTCTTTCGCCCAAGGGACCTGCAAGCCAGTATCACGGTCAGCCGCCAGGGTGAGAGAGGTTAACAGAGCAAGCCAATAGTTTGGCTTGCTCCGCCGATACGCAGTCCTGGATAATACCTCGTCTAGCAGCAAGGACCTTAGCTCCTTCAACGTTGTGGATTGATAGATCGTGCCGTTGAACAAGAATAGGAATCTGACCCCAGTTATTATTGGGAATACTCTTTCAGATTTACTTGAAGTGAATCGAGGGAAGGAAATGGTGGGCCCACCAGGACTCGAACCTGGGACAAACGGATTATGAGTCCGCTACTCTAACCAACTGAGTTATAGGCCCTTTTAGTCTGCGTCTTTTGTCCTTACTCTTCGTTGCAAAGGTTATTTCTCCTCAGTCATGTGCGGGTGCACACTCCTTCGTCCAAAAACCTTCGCGCCTCGATTAAGAACAAAATACTTGTCTAAAACGTTGTGCTTGGTCTGCGTCTTTTGTTCGCCTTGATAACAAACAAAATGCCTACCTGAAAAAATTGTACTTAGCCATTCGGCTTTTTACTTCTTTGTTATTGGGTGTTTATGCAAGCCCAAAAACAAAGAGCGCATTATAATGCGCCCTTGTGCCTGTTTCTAGCGATTCCGCTCTTTACTGAAAAATACTAGGACTCGTCGAGAAAGCTCTTCAGGTGATCCGAGCGGGTCGGATGACGCAGTTTTCTGAGCGCCTTTGCTTCAATCTGACGAATACGTTCACGGGTGACGTCAAACTGCTTGCCCACTTCTTCCAGAGTATGGTCGGTATTCATGTCGATGCCGAAGCGCATGCGCAGGACCTTGGCTTCTCTGGCGGTCAGACTGCCGAGGACTTCCTTGGTAGCTTCACGCAGGCCTTCGTCAAGGGACGAATCCACAGGCGAGTCGATATTGGCATCTTCAATGAAATCACCCAGATGGGAATCTTCATCATCACCAATGGGCGTTTCCATGGAGATGGGTTCCTTGGCGATTTTCAGTACCTTGCGAATCTTGTCTTCCGACAGATCCATACGTTCGCCCAGTTCTTCCGGCGTTGGCTCGCGGCCTTTTTCATGCAGCATCTGACGTGAAATACGGTTGAGCTTGTTGATGGTCTCAATCATATGTACCGGAATACGAATGGTACGGGCCTGGTCCGCAATGGAGCGGGTGATAGCCTGACGGATCCACCAGGTGGCATAGGTAGAGAACTTGTAACCACGACGGTATTCGAACTTATCGACCGCTTTCATCAGGCCGATATTGCCTTCCTGAATCAGATCGAGGAACTGCAGACCACGGTTGGTATATTTTTTCGCAATAGAGATAACCAGACGCAGGTTGGCTTCAACCATGTCTTTCTTGGCGCGGCGTGACTTGGCTTCGCCGATCGACATCTTGCGATTGATGTCCTTGATTTCACCAATAGTTAAACCGGTTTCTTCTTCCAGTAATGCCATTTTTTTCTGGGCACGCAGGATTTCAACTTTGACGTTGGCCAGGGTTTCAGAATAGGGCTTACGGCGTAAATGGGTATCGAGCCACTTCAGGTTGACTTCATTGCCGGGGAAGCTCTTGATAAAGACACTGCGTGGCATTTTGCCGGTGTTGATGGCCAGGTTGCGGATGCCTCTTTCGTGACGACGAATTCGCATCAGACAACCACGGATGTGCTCAAGCAATGGATCAAACTGTTTTGGGGCGAGTTTGAAGAACTTGAATACTTCACCAAGTTTCTCCATGGCCTCGATGCCTTTCTCATGCTGGCGGCCATATTTTTTCAGCTGACGCAGGGAAGAGCGATGCTGTTTGCGTAATTCTTCAAAGCGAATGCGCGCTTCTTCCGGATCAGGACCGGTTGGTGCTTCATCGTCATCATCGTCACTGCTGTCGTCATCATCAGAATCGGAGTCATCAGTGTCTTTGGTGACGGCGGTGTCTTCGATGACAGGCGCCGGGATTACATCTTCACTCAAATCAAGATAGCCGATAAGAATGTCAGCCAGGCGTTTTTCTTCTTTCTCTACCAGGTCATATTCATCAAGCACGCGCTCGATGGTGCCGGGAAAGAAAGCCATGGCAGACATCAGTTCACGAATACCTTCTTCAATGCGCTTGGCAATGGCGATTTCGCCTTCGCGGGTCAGCAGCTCAACGGTACCCATTTCACGCATGTACATGCGCACAGGATCGGTAGTTCGGCCGGCTTCATTTTCAACGGCGGCCAGCGCCGCAGCAGCTTCCGCCGCGGCCAGCTCATCAGTCTCGCTTTCAATCATCAGCAACTGGTCGGCATCGGGAGCGGTTTCAAAAACCTTGATACCCATGTCATCAATCATCTGAATGATGTCTTCCACCTGATCCGGATCGGAAATGGTATCGGGCAGGTGATCATTCACCTGGGCATAGGTCAGGTAGTTTTGCTCCTTTCCTTTTGCGATCAGGGCCTTAAGGCTGGATTGTTGTGCTTGGACGTTGCTCATATGTGCTGCAATTCCTGTACTTGACTAAATTTTGGCAGGGTGAAAAATGACCGCGTATTTTAACGAAAAGCGCGTTTTGATGCCACCGATATTTGAATCTTAAATGGTGGCTGGAACCGCAAATTTCAATAGCAGATGCCAGATTTTAGGATTCTTCCGGCGGAATCTGCTCAATTCGTCTGGATTTTACCTTTTGGCGCGCCTCTTCCAGCCAGTTATGGTGGCTGAGGCGGCGACGCTGGGTGTGCAGTAAATGGTTAATAATTTCATTAAATTCCTGCACTACACCTTCCGTCGGCGTGATCTGTTCCTTGCTAAGGAGCTGGGTCAGCTGACTCCCCAGTGGGGTAGCATAAATCCGCCCGAGTAATTCCGGCGTGGAACTGGACGGGTACTTTTTAGCCAGGGCGATAACCTGCAGTAGCAGGTCGATATCAGGGCTATCTATTTCGGCCAGCTCTCCGTTTTCATCAAGCTCGGCCACCATGTCAGGTTTTAGCAGGATCAGGTTTACAGCTTTCATACAGACAGAGCGGCCACTTTTCTTTTTGACAACTGGAGGCCTGCTGAGGGTGTTGACCGGCTGCGGCTGAGGGGAAGCCCCGGCAGGATTTGGATTATCCATGGCCTGGATGGTTTGCAGATCAACGCCGGTGATGGAGGACAGCTGGTCAAGAATTAGCTGGTGATAAATGCCTGCAGGAATTTTCTTTATATGGGGTAAAGCCATTTTGCCGAGACTGGCTCTGCCTTCCAGTGAATTCATATCCACCTTTTTGCCCAGTGATTCAAAGAAAAATTCGGCCAGTTGTGTGGCTTCAGACAGATTACGCACGAATTCACTTTTGCCAATACGGCGCACCTGGCTGTCAGGATCTTCGCCTTCCGGCAGGAATAGAAAGCGCGCGGTGCGCCCATCTTCCATTAGTGGCAACACCTGTTCAAACGCTCGCCAGGCAGCGTCGCGGCCTGCGTTATCACCATCGAAACAAAATACCACTTCAGGGACCAGTTTAAACAAGCGTCTGAGGTGGGCAGTTGAGGTGGCAGTTCCAAGCGTGGCGACGCAGTAGGGGATATCATTCTGGGCCAGGGCAATGACATCCATATAGCCTTCCACGATAACGATGCGTTCCAGTTTGCGCGTATTCTTGCGGGCTTCGTATAGCCCATAAAGCTCTTCACCTTTGTGGAACACCGGCGTCTCCGGCGAATTAAGATACTTCGGCTTGTCATCCCCGAGTACGCGTCCACCAAAGGCTATGATGCGACCACGACTGTCACGAATCGGGTAAATAATACGGTCACGAAAGCGGTCATAGAGCGGATGACTTTTGTTCTCCGGATTTTCGATCAGCATGCCGGCATTAAGCAGGGCTTTCTTTTGCTGCTCACTGGTGCCAACGGCCTCCAACAGATTTCCCCAACCCGGTGGTGCGTAGCCGAGGGCGAAGTCTCTGGCAATTTCACCGGACAAACCGCGGCTTTTAAGATATTCCACGGCGCGAGTACGCTGCGGATGCTGACGCAACTGCGCCTGGTAATAACGGGCGCTTTGCTGCAACACATCATAAATTGACTGATTTTTTTCCCTGACTTTTTGCGATACCGAGGATTCTTCCCTGGGGACTTCAATGCCCATCTGGGCAGCAATATTTTCGATGGCATCAGGAAAATCGAGATTTTCGTAATTCATCACGAAACCAATGGCATTGCCACCGGCGCCACAGCCAAAGCAGTAATAAAACTGTTTTTCCGGTTCGACACTAAAGGAGGGGGTCTTCTCGTTATGGAAAGGACACAGGCCGGAATAGTTCTTGCCGGTCTTTTTCAGTGTGGTACGGGCATCAATAACGTCCACAATATCCACGCGGGCCAGCAGATCATCGATGAAACTTTGTGGGATCATTCCCGCCATATTTATTTAGTTACAAGTCACAAGTTACAAGGTAAAAGCCGAACAAGTCAGGATGACAATAAAGGCCTGCATGACTTCTTTACCCGGATGATTAATTTTCAGGTTATTTGCCCTTATAGACGGCCATAATATCATCCTGGGAGAAGACGCCCGAGATGACCTGGTTGCCGTTTTGATCGGGGATGTGAATATAGCCGTAGTTGGCTTTTTTCTCACTAAGAATTTCCAGGGCTTCCAGCAGGGTGGCATGTCTGGAGATTGGCATAATGGCTGTGGCGGCTTCCAGTTTTTCCAGAGTGAATTCGGGGTTGTCCAGAGCCAGCTCAAGGGCATAGCGGCTGATGATGGCATCATTGTGGCCTTCGTAATCAATTACGATCCACTCGGGATTGGTCTGCAGTGATTTTATGACTGTGTCTTTTTCAGTTTCGGGCGCAAGAGTAATAAATTTATAGTTGACGATAGTGCTCACACCGAAACGATTCAAAAAGCGGGATAATTCCGGGGAGAATCCGCTTTGCCCAGGTTCCAGCGTATTGTGAAAGACAGAGCGGGTTTTAAAAATTTCCGAACTGGTAATATTGGCCACTACAATGATAAGCATGGCGGGAAGAATAATATTGGGCTTGTCGCTGAGCTCAAGCAGAGCCATCAGCGCTGCCAGCGGGGCTTGCAGGGTAGCGCCCATCATCGCGCACATGCCAATCAGGACATAAAACGTGCCTGAAGAAAAGCTACCGGGAATAAATTGCTCGCCAACAATGCCGGCAGCGGCCCCGGCTAATCCGCCAAGCATCAGGCTGGGGCCAATAAGGCCTCCGGGCAGTCCCAGACCAAGCCCGAGCGCAGTCACAATGAGTTTTACCCCTAACAGAATTAACAGAAATGAAAGTCCCAGTTGACCCTGCAAGGCATCATTGAGGGAGTCATAACCTGTGCCCATTACTTCAGGAATAAACAGGGCGGCAGCACCAGTGATAAGGCCGGTGAGTAACAGGCGCAGGCGCAGATCAATATGATTAAAACTGACGGCAAATTTGTGAATGCTGACAAAGCTGCTTGCCAGTCCACCAATCACCAGTCCCATCAGCACCACATAAGGGATTTGCCAAAGACTGTTCATGGTGACCGCCTCAATGATAAAGACCGGTTCATCGCCATAAAGCAGCTGGGTCACAACTGTGCCACTCACCGCTGCGACAATAACCGGAATGATGCCGGAAACGGCATACTCCATGAGAATTACTTCCATGGCAAAAATGACGCCGGCAACAGGCGTATTAAAAGCCGCCGCAATTGCCGCCGCACTGCCGCTGGCAACAAGTAGACGAATGCTGTTGTTGGGCAGAGCGAGCAAACTGCCAATGCTACCCCCACAGGACGCGCCCAGATGAATCGCAGGGCCCTCGCGACCGCAAGAGCCTCCACTCAACAGGGCTATGGACGCAGTAATAAACTGCATCAGCGCATTTCTGATGGGCATGCGGGTTCTGAAATGCTGAACCTTGTCGATGACATAACTGACTCCCATGCGCCGAAGTTCCGGTGTCAGCGAGTGAAGAAGTAGTCCGATTACAATACAGCCGGCAACGGGCAGGAAGAAGTGCCATAGCGGTGACAGGGATTCAAAATCATCGTGATTCAGCCCGCCAGAAAAATACGGAAATACTGCTTCCAGCACAAAACGAAACAGGTTAACCACAAGCCCGGCCAGAATGCCCACCAGTATGCCAAGCACGGCCATGGGCAGTTTGGCTTCATCGCGAGACAGCAGGCTATATAGAGAGTTTTTTAGATCCAAGGTGTTGTGCCAGGGTAAAAGGTCATTATAACGGCTTTGCAGATTGCAATCTCATGGATTAGGCGCGTCAATCCTGAATTTATAAAGATCCAGTTGATACTGATCACATTGTGACTGCTAGAATATCCGGACAATAGCCAACAGCATTAAAGCGGGGAAGAGAAGTAATGGCGAAAATAGAGACTGCCAGGGTTTCATTAAACAAGGATTCATTAAAGCAGGATCCATTAAAGCAGGATCCATTAAAGCAGAAACTCTACCAGGTGATTTTTGGCTATGAGTCAAAAGCCGGACGACTGTTTGACCTGGTGCTGATTATTACAATTTTCGCCAGTGTGCTCGCGGTGATGCTGGATTCTGTAGCATCCATTAATGTGCGCTTTCACGATCAGCTTTACCTGCTGGAATGGGTTTTCACGGTGCTGTTTACCGTGGAATATCTCCTGCGATTGTATTGCACCCCCTCCACCCGAGGCTATGCCTTCAGCTTTTATGGGCTGATTGATCTGTTCTCCATTTTGCCAACCTATATTGCGTTTCTCTGGCCGGGTGGCGTTTATCTCATCGTCATTCGTAGTCTGCGCGTATTGCGCGTGTTTCGAATTCTGAAACTGGCGCGTTATGTTGGCGAGGCCAGCCTCCTGCTCAATGCCCTGGTAAATGCGCGCCACAAGATTTTTGTCTTTCTCTATGGCCTGCTGATTCTGATTATTATTTTTGGCTCCTTGATGTTCCTGGTAGAGGGACCAGAGCATGGCTTTGATAGCATTCCCCACAGTATCTACTGGGCCATCGTCACTATTACTACTGTTGGTTATGGCGATATTGTGCCGCAAACAGCCATTGGGCAGATTATTGCCGGTGCCGCCATGATTACCGGTTATGCAGTTATTGCTGTGCCTTTTGGCATCATTTCGTCAGAGTTGATTAACGAACAGCAGAAAAGGCGGGACAAACCTGAAGAAATAAGTCTGAGGGTATGCAAAAACTGCAATCAGGGTGACCATGACGAAGATGCCCATTTCTGCAAGCAATGTGGTGTATCACTGGATGATGAAAGTGGCGAAAAAGTAAAATAAGAGAATCACTGCGCAGGCCTGGCAGGATGCCAAAGATAAACAGAGTGCGCGAAAACCTAAGCGAGTTGCTGTTTAACCATTTTGCTGACTACGGACATGTCAGCGCGACCGGCCAGTTGGGGGCGAACTTCATTCATCACCTTACCCATGTCCTGCATAGCTGCAGCACCGGTTGCGGTAATGGCTTTGCTGACAATTTCTGAAATTTCGGCTTCGCTTAGGGCGGCGGGCATGAATTCCTGTATGACACCTATTTCCGTGCTTTCAGATTCAGCCAGTTCCGGACGGCCGCCATCGGTATATTGCTTGACCGAATCGCGACGTTGTTTGATCATTTTTTCCAGAATGGAAATGATACGATCTTCTGGTAAATCGATGCGTTCATCCACTTCAATTCTTTTTAGCTCTGAAAGCATAAGACGAATAGTCGACAGGCGCGGCTTATCTTTCGCGCGCATGGCATCTTTCATCGCATCAGTGATGCTTTGCTTGAGTGGGTGTTCCGACATAAGCGTGGAGAATTTTTGCGAGTTAATTAATAAATATTAATAAAGACGCTGAGTGCGACGAGATTCACGAGACACTTTTTTGGCATGGCGTTTAACGGCAGCCGCAGCTTTGCGCTTGCGCACAGAAGTTGGCTTTTCATAAAACTCACGACGACGTACTTCAGCGAGAATGCCTGCTTTTTCACAAGAACGCTTGAAGCGGCGAAGTGCTACGTCAAAAGGTTCGTTTTCTTTCAATTTTACAATTGGCATGTAAAAAACACCTGATCTGGTTAATCCCTGGGTTTGAGGGCGGAGGATTTTAATGGCAAAGAGCGGCAATTGCAAAGGTTTTGGCTCCCTAAAACAGCTTTAACAGGTTTCAATCCCCGTCTTTTCCAGTAGACTAGGTTCCAGCACAGTAGCCAGTGATAGAAGTAGTCTTTATGAATCCCAGAAAAAAAATCAAAGCCGGCTTTCTGACCGGCTTTTTCTCCCTGCTGGATTGGACCTGACGCGGTCTGAAGTCTGAGTAGCAGAGCTCAATGATAAACAGGCTGGTTTATTGTCAGCGCTGTCTGCCATTATTCTAATATGGTATTTAAACCAATAAATTCAAACTCTTACAAAGCATCTAAAGCAGGGTGTCGCCATGAATAACAAGCAAGTCACAGTATCCGGAGAAGGGCTCACCATTGATCAGGTGGTCAGTGTAGCCAGAGCAGGAGCAAAAGTCGCCATCACAGATGACGCTCAAGTGCAGGAACGGGTAAAGAAGTCGAATGACTTCATCCTTCAGGCCGTAGCAGATAATAAGCCCATTTACGGAGTCACCAGCGGTTTTGGCGCAATGGCATATAAAGCCATTTCGAAAGAACAGGCGATGGAATTACAAAACAATATTCCCTGGTTTCACAAGGTAGGTACCGGTAATCGTTTACCTGATGCGGATGTCAGGGCCGCCATTCTGGTGCGAATGAACTCGCATTTGCAGGGCGCATCGGGCATACGCATGTCGATGATTGAGCGTATGGGAATATTTCTGAATGAAGGCGTCACGCCTCATGTGCGTGAATTTGCCTCAATCGGTGCCAGTGGTGATCTTTCCCCCTTATCCTATATCACGGCCTGTCTTATCGGACTGGATGAAAGCTGGAAAGTGGATTATCAGGGTAAGGAGATGGGGGCACAAAGTGCCTTGAAAGCCATTGGTCTGGAACGGGAAGAGTTGGGGCCAAAAGAAGGCTTGGCCATGGTCAACGGTACCTCGGTTATGGCGGGAATAGCGGCCGGTGTCATTTATGACACGCGTAATTTACTGGCTCTGTCTTTTGGTGCCCATGCCCTGTTGTTTCAGGGGCTGGGGGCGACCAATCAATCCTTTCATCCATTTATTCATGCCCGTAAACCTTTTGGCGGTCAGGTTGCCTCAGCGGCAGCCATGCTGGAGTTGCTCGCCGGTTCCAAATTGATTTGTGATGAACTGGAAGGCCAGCATGAATTTAGAGGTGGTGATGAGCCTATTCAGGATCGTTACTCATTACGCTGCCTACCCCAGTATATGGGGCCGGCAGTGGATGGCTTGCGACAAATTGCCGGGCAGGTGGAAACAGAAATTAATTCTGCCACAGATAATCCACTGGTGGATGCCGACGCAGGTCATACCTATCATGGGGGTAATTTCCTGGGGCAGTATATCGGCGTAGGCATGGATCAGCTGCGCTTTCATATTGGCATGCTGGCCAAGCATCTGGATGTGCAGATCGCCATGGCGGTGATGCCGGCATTCAATAATGGCCTTTCAGCCATGCTGGTGGGGAATACCGAGCGTTCAATCAATGGCGGACTTCAGTCCCTGCAGATTTGTGGCAACTGCATCATGCCGCAACTGCAGTTTTACGGAAATGCCCTAACCCCTCATTTTCCGACTCATGCCGAAGGATTTAATCAGAATATCAATTCCCAGGGCTTTGGCTCGGCCAATCTGGCCCGGCGTTCGGTAGAAATTTATCAGCAGTATATGGCGATCAGTTTGCTATTTGGCATCCAGGCGGCAGAACTGCGTTCACACATGGAGTGTGGGCATTATGATGCCAGTCAGACACTGTCTGCGGCGACGCTGCCTTTATACACGGCAATATATGAAGTCATTGGTCGTGACTTTGACAAGGACAGGGCGCTGATCTGGAATGACTATGAACAGGCTATGGATGCCTATATCGAGGCAATCACCCAAGATATCCAGGCTGGTGGCAAGATCGTGCAGGCGATGGATGGGGTAAAGCAGGTTTTGTTTGCAGGGAGTTAAAACATTTCTTCGCGGCCTCTGGCCGCGAAGAACTTGTAAACGAAAATCAGTTTATTGAAAGATCCTGACCAGGAAAGATCATGTTGTTGCGCAGGCCGTTGCGGCGTTTAATGCTTTCAATGGAAACGCCAAAGCGACGGGCGATCATGCTGAGGTTGTCACCGCGTTGCACACGATAGGTGGTCACCGGTGTTGCGCCAACGGAGTGGATGGTTAGTTCCTGGTTAATATATATCGTGGTGCCACGTACATTATTCCATTGTTGAATCTCTCTTACAGAAACATTAAAGCGCTCGGCAATAATGCCCAGAGTATCACCGCCGCGCACCTGATATATGGTGGGTACCATTAAGTTATCTTCAACATCAGCGCTCAGGGTGACGGCCATTAATGGGGCTGCATCAGTAGAGCCGCTCAGTTCCACGAGCTGAAATTCATCGCGTAACTTGATAGGTTTGAACTGGTTTTCACCATAGGCCACCGATTTATGTTCACGACTGGCAAGGGCAATAGTGGTTGAAATACCGGTGCCGGGGATCAGCAGTTTTTGACCCGGATGTATCAAATGGCCACGTATTCCATTAACCGCCTTGAGTTCGTCGACACTGGTTTCAAAAGAGCGGGCTATTCTGTCAAGGGTATCGCCGCGGACAATGATGTATTCACTGGGTGAGACTTTTTCTTCTACTGGCAGATTGTCAAAAGCCCGAACAAATCGGTCAAAGGTACCCAGCGGGATTCTCAGGGCGTAGGGCTCAGCCTGATCTGGAAGGCTGGCTTTTAACAGTTCGGGATTCAGCGCTCTTATTGTCGCTATATCAGTGCCGGTAAGCATGGCGGCAGCTTCAATTGACAGCATGCCATTGATTTCAACGATGTCATAGGCAATCTCCTGACCAAAGTCCTCGGCCTGGATACCATACATTTCAGGGTTGGAAACGATCAAAGCAGCAGCAATGAACTTGGGCACAAAGCCTCTGGTTTCCCGTGGCAGGGACGGATAGATTTCCCAGTAGGACGGGTTGTCTTCAATGGATTTTCCGGCACGCCGGGCCGCGCGAGTGATGCAACGATAGCTGCAGTTATAACCGGCCAGCACCATTTCCCAATTACCGTTGTAACTTTCGTACAGTTCCTTGAAGTGTCTGGCGGCGGCACGTGTAGCTTTTTCAGGGTCTCTTCTCTCGTCAACATAAGTATTGATTTCAAGACCCGAAGCGCGCGCGGTGCCATACATGAATTGCCACATTCCCACAGCGCCGGCAGAGCTTCTGACGGTAGGTCTGAGGCTGCTTTCACCCAGAGCCAGATATTTCAGTTCATCAGGAACTTCTTCCTCTGCGAAAATTTCCTCGATCATCGGGAAATAGGTATGACTTCTTTCTATCCAGATCTTCAGTAATGTCTGGCGATTCTGCAAGTGATCATTAATAGCTCTTTCAACAACCCGATTGGCTGTCATGTTGATAGTGGGAGTGACTGGCTCGGTTGGTTGTGCCTGTAAAACCGCTTCCTCTTCAGTCACGGGTTCTCGCTGCAGGCCATCAATATCAGCGTCGCCAAAGTCTCCGGCAGCACTCACCAGAGTTTCCACAATCTGATCTTCCTCAATAACACTGATTTGAGTGTCAGGCTCCGATTCAAGAGTCTGAAAGTTGCTACAGGCTGTCATCAGCAACGCAAGCCCCAAGGTAATAAACCTGGATCCTGTCGCGATGCTGTTTTTGTGTTGAATATTGAAAGTTCTGAAGTTAGGCACTAACAAATCTCACCTTGGGGAATTATCTCGGCAATTATGCATAATTTCCGCTAAATCACTAAATATATTGGGAAATTATTACAAATCACGGCACTGTCTTTGATTGTATTCTTTAATGTTGTTTTGCTCTGCAATGGAGACTTTGAATCAGAACAGCAGTAAATTTTATACCTCGATACGACTTTAACCAGGATTGAAAAATGCCTGGTTAAAGTCTCATTCTTACACATTCAAAGAAAATTACAGTGCGTCACGTCGCACTTCTGCATTTATCTGATGCATTAAACAGAGGCAGCAAAAGGGGCAATAGGTAATCAGTCAATATTAATGACCACTTTACCCAGGTGCGCCTGGCTTTTGAAATACTTGATCGCTTCTATGGTGTCATCAAAGTCAAACACCTTGTCGACAACCGGGTGGATGTCATTCACCTCGATAGCTTTGTTCATTTCTTCAAACATACGACGGTTACCCACGAAGATGCCGTGGATGCTGCTGCCGGTCATCATCAGATTGCGGGGATTACATTCGCCATCGACACCGGCCAGTACACCGATCATGCCGATTTTGCCGCCCAGACCAAGGCAATTCATGGACTTGTTGATGGTGCCAATACCACCTACTTCCACGACACAGTCCACCCCCTTGCCGTCAGTCAGTTTTTTGACTTCTTCATCCCAGTCCGGGTGTTTCTTGTAATTAATGAGAAGGTCAGCCCCAAGCTCTTTTGCCTTGGCAAGTTTCTCATCACTGGATGAAGTAATAATGGTTCTGGCCCCTGCAGCCCTGGCAAATTGCAGGCCGATGATGGAAACGCCGCCGGTACCGAGCAGTAAAACAGTATCGCCTTTGGTCACTGGCTTGCCGGCTTCCATCATGGCATGCCAGGCAGTCAAGGCGGCACAGGGCAGGCAGGACGCTTCGTGGTAATTAAGGTTTTGCGGTATTTTTACGGCATTATCTTCCTTGATAGCCATGTACTGGGCCAGTACGCCTTCAGCAGAGTGTCCAAGCGCAGGATTTACCATGGGGTTGGCGGGGCCATCCACCAGATCCTGAAAAAAGGTACCGGCAACTCTATCGCCAACCTTGAAGCGGGTGACACCTTCACCGACTGCTTCGACTTCCCCCGCCCCGTCTGAGAGTAAAACCGTATCTTTGGCGACCGGGCCGCCAAAATATTTACCGGCAATAATGCCAAGATCGCGAAAGTTGAGCGAGGCCGCATGCATGCGCACAAGAATTTCACCGGGGCCGGCTGTGGGCTTTTCCTTTTCAACTTGCTGTATACCGTCCATGGAAGTGCTGCCAGCAGCTAATATAAATGCTTTCATAATTAATGCTCTTTGAAGGTTACTTTGATTTTTCGAAATGATATCACATGGTTTTTTATGTGCTGTTATGGCCAAAAGACCAGTTAAATCAGACTGCTGTGGTATTATGCGCATCCCGCACCCACATGCAAAATAATTCCCTGTTTTGAAACGAACAGGAAAGCTTTACAAGGTTAAATGATAGTACTTGGTATAGAAACGTCCTGTGATGAAACCGGTATTGCTGTCTATGACAGTGAAAAGGGATTATTGGCAGATGCACTTTACAGTCAGGTTCAACTACACCAGAAATATGGAGGTGTAGTGCCTGAGCTTGCCTCCCGCGATCATATTCGAAAAACGCTTCCCTTGATAAAGGAAGTGCTGGAGAAGTCCGGCCTTGATCTGAAGGATATCAATGGCTTGGCCTACACTGCAGGGCCGGGACTGGCCGGTGCTTTACTGGTGGGCGCGGCAATTGGCAGGTCAATCGGTATGACACTGGATATTCCCACCGTGGGTATCCACCATATGGAAGGTCATCTGTTGGCGCCCTTGCTGGAGGACAATCCCCCCGGCTTTCCTTTCGTTGCCTTGCTGGTTTCGGGAGGGCATACCCAGTTGGTGGAAGTGCTGGCTATAGGACAGTATAAATTGATAGGAGAGTCTCTGGACGATGCAGCCGGAGAGGCCTTTGACAAAGTGGCCAAAATGCTTGATTTGCCCTATCCGGGTGGCCCCCAGGTAGCGGAGCTGGCAAAAAAAGGTAAGCCTGAGCGCGTTGTTTTTCCCAGGCCGATGACTAATCGGCCCGGACTGGATTTCAGCTTTAGCGGATTAAAAACTGCCACATTGAATACCGTGGAAGATGCGAAAATAGAGGGTGTTCTGGATGAGCAGACCCGGGCAGATATAGCGTGGGCTTTTCAGGAAGCTGTCGCCGATACCATGGTTATCAAGTGTCGGCGGGCATTCAAACACAGCGGCATGAGGCGCCTGGTTATTGCCGGAGGCGTAAGTGCCAATACGCGGCTAAGGGAAAAGCTGGCGTTGATGGCAAAGCAGGAAGGTGGCGAACTGTTCTATCCGGGCTTGAAGTATTGCACAGACAATGGTGCCATGATTGCCTATGCAGGTTGCATGCGCTTGCTGGCAGGGCAGCAGGACGACCTGGTTATTCAGGCAAAACCGCGCTGGAACATGGAAACCCTGACGGCATTGGAGAATTAAGCTTTGCGCAAGGACGTTGGTTGAGGCAGCGTTGATTTTGCAGGTTACAAGTCACAAGTCCCACGTCATAAGTTGTGGGGTTTAAAGTTGAAAGTAGAATTTATAAGTTAAACACATGAGGATGAGAAGTTGGATATAGTTTATATACGTGAGCTCGAAGTAAAGACGGTCATTGGTGTCTATGACTGGGAACGGGAAATCAGACAGAAAGTTACCATTGACCTGCAAATGAAATCCGATTTTGCCGAAGCAGCAGTCAATGACGAAATTGAATATGCCCTTGATTACAAGGAAGTCGCAAAAAGATTAACGGCGTACGTTGAAGAAAGCAGTTTCAAGCTGATGGAAACCCTTGGTGTCAGAATTGCAGATATTGTGCAGAATGAATTTGGGGTTAGCTGGTTGCGCCTCGAACTGGGTAAGCCAGGTGCGGTAACAGGCTCGCGTGATGTCGGTGTCATTATTGAGCGTGGCAATAAAATGGATGGGAGCAGTTCCTAGTGACATGGGTGACACTTAGCCTGGGCAGTAACCAGGACGCAATCTCCAATCTGACCAGTTGTCTGGATGCATTGCTGCTTAATTTTACTGACCTGAGTCTTTCTTCCGTTTTTGAAAGTGAAGCGGTTGGTTTTGACGGCGATAATTTTCTCAATATGGTCGTAGGCATTAACACAGATCTTGAGTTGGCTGAGTTGTCACACTTGTTAAAAAGTATTGAGGATAAGCACGGGCGCGACAGATCCAGCCCTAAATTCAGCGGCAGAACGCTGGATATCGATATACTGACCTATGCCAATATGGCGGGCGACTTTGGTGGTATCCATTTGCCACGCCCGGAGATCACACAAAATGCTTTTGTTTTGTGGCCGCTTTCCCAGGTTTGCAGTAATGAGAAACATCCTGTGTTAAAGCAGAGTTTTAAAACGCTCTGGTCTGAGTTTGACAAGGAAAAACAGATAATCTGGCCGATAGATTTTCAATGGCATGGTAGATTTATTTCAAAAAAATAATCCGGGGTTTGCAGCCTGAAAGGTGATAGGCCTTTAGACAGATAGAGCATGGAAATTCTTACCAGTCAGCAAAAACACGCCGCCTTACTTGCCGATTTTTACACCAGAAACAGTGAACGATTCTCACCCTGGCAACCTCGGGTTAATGCTGATCATTACAGTGAGGATGCCTGGCTTCGAGGACTGATCGAAAGAGAACGCGATTTTCAGGAAGGCAGGGCTGCCCACTTTATCGGGCTGGAAGATGACCGGGTCGTTGGATCCTGTTCATTAACCAATATCGTCTATAGTCCCGGCTTCTATTGCTACATGGGCTATTGCGTAGATGCTGACTATGAAGGCAAGGAAGTGATGACCCGAATAGTCAGACATGCTATTGATTATGCCTTCAATGGTCTTCGACTTAATCGGATTAGTGCTAACTATATGCCGCGAAATATCCGTTCGGCGCGCCTGCTGGAAAAACTGGGCTTTGAAAAGGAAGGCTACGCCAAACGTTACCTGCATATAAACGGTCGTTGGGAAGATCATATATTGACGTCTCTGCTCAATAGTAAATATAGCGATGACGAATAATCGCTTTTAGCGCTTTAACTCGTACATATCTAAAACAGACGCAGTAAAAACAGGTAAGGTAACGAGGCTGCCATAGCGCCTTGACCGGGTTTTTAATAAATGGCAACGTACGTTGCTCATTTTTGTAATTCCAGAAAAAGTTTCTTTTACATGTCAGTAAATTTTATTTTTAGCGTTTTAATACAGGTGAACCATGAAAGTTGAGATAAGCCCCAGAATGTCCTTATTGGCATTGTTGCTGACCTGCATCAGTGCCTGCTCCGAAAATACTCAGAACGTCGGTGAGTCAACAACCACAATGGAAAACTCCACTATCATGAGCAGCAATGCCGAGGCAGATATGTCCAATCCCTTTTTTTCCATCAGTACTTTGCCCTTGCAGTACCCCCCCTTTGATCAGATTACAACAGAACATTACTTGCCGGCTTTTGAGAAAGGCATGGCTGATCACCTTGCCGAAATTGAAGTGATCGTTAATCTGACAGAAGCACCAAGTTTTGAAAATACCCTGATGCCCCTTGAGCTATCGGGACAATTACTGGATCGGGTTTCAACGGTATTTTTCTCCCTCTCTTCCGCACATACCAATGACGCTATTAATGAGATCGAGGTTGAAGTTGCCCCACGCTTGTCGGCACACAGTGACCAGATTCTGTTAAATGCCGGCTTGTTTGCCCGCATCGAGGATTTATATCAGCGCAGGGATAGTCTTGGTCTGGACGCCGAAGCGCTGCGTCTGGTTGAAGAGAATTACAAGGATTTCGTGCGTGCTGGCGCGCAACTGGATAGCGAGCAAAAAGAGCAACTTACCGCGATCAATCTTGAGCTGGCGGAGCTATCAACCCGTTTTAGTCAGAATGTGCTGGAAGAGGTGAATGCGATGGCAATAGTGGTCGATAGCGCCGAGGAGCTTGCAGGGCTTACTGAGGCAGAAATCCAGGCCGCTGCCGATGAGGCCGAGGCCAGGGAGTTGCCAGGTAAATTTGTCATTCCCCTGCTCAATACCAGTGGGCAGCCCGTCATGGCAAGCCTTGATAACAGGGCACTGCGTCAGCGCATCCATGAGACTTCGATGTCCCGTGGACACCGTGGTGGCGAGTTTGATAATCGGGAAATCGTTAGCCGCACAGCAAGATTAAGAGCAGAAAAAGCCCGCCTGCTGGGCTTTGATACCCATGCCGACTATATCCTGCAAAACCAGACCGCCCAGACTGTGGCGGCAGTTAACCAGCGCCTTGCCGATCTGATTACCCCTGCCGCTGCCAACGCCAGAGCCGAAGCTGCTGATCTGCAGGCGATGATAGATGCCGAAGGTGGCGATTTTGAACTGGCGTCCTGGGACTGGGATTACTATACCGACAAGGTGCGCCAGCAACGTTACAATTTTGATGGCGCCGAGTTGCGACCCTATTTTGAAGTAGACAATGTCTTGCAAAACGGTGTGTTTTTTGCCGCTAACCAGATCTATGGAATCAGCTTTAGTGAGCGTTTCGATTTGCCGGTATACCATGAGGATGTGCGGGTTTTTGATGTCGCAGATTCCGATGGCTCAGCACTGGCTATTTTCATACTCGATCCCTATGCGCGTTCATCAAAACGCGGCGGTGCCTGGATGAATGCCTATGTCAGTCAGTCGAACATGATGGAGCGTAAGGCTGTGGTGGCCAATCATCTTAATATTCCGGAGCCTCCGGAAGGCGAGCCGACCTTGATGACCTTTGATGAAGTGGTCACCATGTTCCATGAATTCGGTCATGCCCTGCATGGCATGTTTTCCGATGTCACCTATCCATCCTTTGCTGGCACCCGGGTGCCGAGGGACTTTGTAGAATATCCTTCCCAGGTAAATGAAATGTGGTCTGTGTGGCCTGAAGTTCTGGAAAACTATGCGGTGCATTATGAAAGCGGAGAACCGATGCCTGCTGAATTGCTGGACAAGGTGCTGGAAGCCCAGATGTTTAATGAAGGCTTTGCCACTACAGAATACCTGGCGTCTTCTATTGCCGATCAGGCCTTGCATCAGCTTGCGCCAGAGGAAGTCCCTGCGGCAGAAGACCTGATGGATTTTGAGCGCCAGTCGCTGGAAGCTGCCGGGGCCTGGCTTGATGTTGTTCCTCCCCGTTATCACCTGACCTATTTCTCACACATCATGGGAGGCTATTCTGCGGGTTACTATTCCTATATCTGGAGTGAGGTGTTGGATGCCGATACCGTGGAATGGTTTAAGGAGAATGGTGGCATGACCCGCGATAATGGTCAGTACTTCAGGGACACGCTGTTATCAAAAGGCGGTAGTGTTGAAGCAATGGAACTGTTCCGCAATTTCAGAGGGCGTGAACCGGATGTGCAGCCCCTGCTGGAAAGAAGAGGCCTTACCCAATAAGTTGCCATCAAGAAATATTGAAGGTCGGATAAGGTCGCAGGCCGTCATTTGACGGGTAACCCCTGTGCTTAAGTTAACGCCCGCCGTCTACGTAAAGAATCTGTCCCGTCATGTAGGTGGCTTTTTCGATAAGGAACCAAGCCGCATTGGCAATATCGTCAGGACTGCCCATTTTTTTCAATGAGGCTTTATCGATAATTACCTGTTTCTTTTCCTCACTCATTTCTTCGCCGGGTGGCCAGAGGATGGCGCCCGGGGCGATACCATTGACCCGAACATCGGGGGCCAGTTCCCTTGCCAGGGTTTTGGTCATGGCTTCATTGGCGGCTTTCGCCATGGTATAGATTGAGTGATTACTGAGGCCACGCCGCGCATATAAGTCACTGATATTGATAATGCAGCCATGATTGCTCTGTATCGCATCAGCGCAGATGCTGGCGAGAAACAATGGCGCCCTGGCATTGCTGGCAAAAAGGATGTCCCAGTCGGCGTCAGTGATTTCCTTCAGGGGCGTAGGATAAAACGCCGAGGCGTTATTGATCAGGACATCCATACGTCCCCATGCTGCCAGAGCTTTTTCGCCCAATTGCAATACTGAAGACTGATCCATCAGGTCTGCCAGTATTACCCTGGCCGAATCCTCTCGCAGGCTGTTTAATTCAGTGGCCAGAGCGTTGCCGGCTTGTGTTGAGCGGTTGCAGTGAATAACAATATTGTAGCCATTGCTGTGCAGCAAGCTTGCGGTTGCCGCCCCCAGACGAACGGCGGCGCCGGTAATCAGTGCGACAGGATTTGTTTTTTTCGTCTTCATGACTGGCTTGTACGGGTTTTCGCCTGTTGCAGATTATCCTGAATAAGCTGTAATCGTTTCAGGTGAATCTGTTCACCGATTTCCGCATCACGAAAGCCTTGCTCGAGGATTTGAGTGGCATCGATATTTTTGCTTACTGCAAGAATCGTTTGCAGAAATTCCACCTGGGGGTAGGGTTCATCTTCCAGACCAAGACGACCGCGGGCATCGGCTTCACAGGCAAGCAGAAATTTTTCGAAACGTTCAGGTTTGCGATAGGCGTCGGTCAATTCCAGGGTTTCCAGCAGGTCTTCAGCTTCATGCTGCAAGGCGCGATGGCAGCGGGTGTGATAAAGACTGCACAGCCGGGCAAGGTCCTTGTAATCATTGGGAACGCAAATACGTTTACTGGCGTTGTTAATAAGTTCAACGCCCAGTGCTTCATGTCCCTGCAGGTTAGGCCAGTTTTCTTTGGGGACTGCACCTTTACCGACGTCATGCATCAATGCTGCAAAACGCACCATGGGGTCATCCGACAGAATTGCGGCCTGTTCCAGGACCAGCAGTGTGTGGATGCCGGTATCAATTTCAGGATGATATTTGGCCGGTTGTGGTACGCCAAATAAATTATCAACTTCTGGTAATATGCAGGTCAGGGCATGACAATCTTTCAGCACCTGAAAATATATATGCGGTGAGGGTTCCTTCAGGGCTGAGCCGGTTTCGGTCCAGATACGTTCACTGACCAGATGATGCAGTTCTTCACCACTGCTGATTTCACGCATTAATTGCATGGTTTCATTGGCAACAGTAAAACCAAGATGATGGAAGCGGGCGGCAAATCTTGCGACACGCAAAACCCGTAACGGATCCTCGGTAAAAGCGTCCGAAACATGGCGTAATTTTTTGTTTTCCAGATCTCTGAGGCCGTGAAAAGGATCTATAATTTTTCCGTCCTCGTCTTCAGCCATGGCGTTTATGGTGAGATCCCTGCGCAACAGATCCTCTTCCAGGGTAACGCTTTTATCGGCATGAACGCTGAATCCGGTATAGCCTTTTCCGGATTTGCGTTCGGTCCGTGCCAGGGCATATTCCTCTTTGGAGTCCGGATGGAGAAAAACAGGGAAGTCCTTGCCTACCTGCTGAAAATTTTGTGACAGCATTTCTTCTACACTGGCACCCACCACCAGCCAGTCCTTGTCCTTGACCGGTATGCCGAGAAGTTTGTCGCGGACTGCGCCGCCCACCAGATAGGTTTTCATTTGTCTTTTGGCCGTGTTGTTACGTAAAGCCTTATTTTCCTGATAAGCAGCTTATTTGGATGAATTAAATGGCACACTGGAGCGCTGCTTGTCTTCCAGGCGCAAGGCAGTGAGCTCCCGTCCCCAGACACAACCGGTATCAAGGGCATGGATATTGGGCCAGTTTGTTACTCCTTCCAGAGTGGCCCAGTGGCCAAAGACAATGACCTTGTCAGGGGTAAGCTGCTGATATTCAAACCAGGGACGAAATCCCACAGGCGCTGTTTTCGGGCCGGTCTTGATGGCCAGGTTCAACTGGGTTTCCTCGTTACAGAAACGAACCCGGGTCAGGTAGTTTGTGATTACCCGCAGACGTTCCATGCCCGTCAAGCCATCGTGCCAGATATCCGGTTCATCGCCATACATGCGGTTGAGAAACTTGTTGCACTTGTCGCTCTTCAGAACTGCTTCGACCTCCGCGCCATACATGCGGGCTTTCTTGAAACTCCAGCCCGGGGCAATGCCGGCATGGATCATAAGAAAGGTTTGCCTGCCGCTTTCTGTATCGAGTTTTTCACAATGAATCATCGGCTGCTGTCTGAGCCAGTGGCAATACTCCAGGCACTCAGGATCATCAAGAATATCCTGCAGGGTATCTTTCTTGCCATGTGTCTGGGCGCCGGTGGCCATGGCAACAAAATGCAGGTCATGGTTGCCCAGCACAGTGGTAAAAGTGTTGCCGAGGGATTTCAGAAAACGCAGGGTTTCGAGAGATTTGGGACCACGGTTGATCAGATCGCCAACAGCCCAGAGTTTATCTGCAGCAGGATCAAAATTTACTTTATCCAGCAGGTGTATGAGCTGGTCATAGCAACCCTGGATATCGCCGATAGCATACGTTGCCATGGAAAATGCTCAATCAAAATAAAATGTGTAACGCTTTCTCGTCAATGAATCATACTGGGAATGGCGAGTACAAAAAGCGGAACAGGCGCTTCAAACTGTTCGCCAGTCATGGTTTCCATTGTATAGGAACCACTCATATCACCTATTTCAGTGGCGATAATAGTACCGCTGGAATATTCAAATGTTGCTTCTGGCTGAATCACTGGCTGTTGGCCAACAACGCCTTTTCCTCTGACTTCTTCGACTTTGTTATTCTGATCGGTAATAATCCAGTGACGATTCAGCAGACGCACAGGCTCGGCGCGATTATTTCGGATCGTGATGGTATAGGAAAAGGCATAGGAATTTGACGCGGGGTCAGATTGCATTTCCAGGTATTTTGTCCTGGTAGTGATTTTTATACCGCTGTCATTTTCTGCGACGTTTTCTGGCAGGCTATTGGATTCAGTGCTCACAGTAGTTGATTATGTCCGATCTTGCGTGAAGTTGATGGTGAGAAAATGCGCAGTAGCAACAGCAGAAAAAATTACTGTTGATTCTGGTTCAATTCGTTGCTGATGGTAACATATTCCGCCAGTGATAGCGTCTCCGCGCGTCTCGTTCCGTCGATGCCCAGGGATGCCAGCAATTCTTTATCCAGTAATGTCTTGAGACTGTTCTGCAGTGTTTTTCGGCGCTGGGAGAAAGCCGTGCGTACCACACTTTCAAGCAGTTGCGGATCATCAGCGGGGCTGGGAGGGGTTTTCCAGGGGCGAAGCCGAATAATGGCAGATTCCACTTTGGGCTGGGGCTGAAATGCGCTGGCCGGAACCGGGAAAAGTTTTTCAACCTGGCAATGGTACTGGGTCATGATACTCAGGCGTCCGTAACTTTTTGACCCCGGCTTCGCACACATTCTGTTAACCACTTCCAGTTGCAGCATGAACAGCATGTCAGCAAACAGATCCTTGCAGCCAAACAAATGGAACAAGAGCGGAGTGGAGATATTGTAGGGCAGGTTACCTATCACACGATAACCATGGTTGCGTCGAGGAAAGGTAGTAAAGTCAAATCTCAGGACATCGACGTTATGCAGGGTAAAGTGATCATCCTCAGCAAATTGTTTGCTGAACTCTGCCGCCAGATCCCGATCAATTTCAATCACATCCAGATGCTTGCAGTGACCAGCCAGTCTGTTGGTCAAGGCACCTTGCCCGGGACCGATCTCGATCAGGTAATCCTCTTCACCTGGATTAACGGCGTCAATAATGCGGTCGATAATGCGCTGGTCATGGAGAAAATTTTGACCAAAGCGTTTACGCGCCCTGTGTTCAGTTGCCATTCTGGCTCCAGTGTTGCGCCATTTCCCGGGCGCAGCGAATGGCGTAATCCAGGCTCCCGGTATCAGCTTTGCCAGTCCCGGCAAGGTCTAGCGCGGTACCGTGATCAACAGAGGTGCGAATAATCGGCAGCCCCAGGGTAATGTTGACAGCATTTCCAAAGCCTTTGAATTTCAGAACCGGCAGTCCCTGATCGTGGTACATAGCCAGCACGGCATCTGCCTTATCAAGATATTTAGGGGTAAACAGGGTGTCTGCCGGCAGGGGGCCGACCAGGTCCATGCCTGCTTGTCGGCATTCATCCAGTACCGGAATAATCGTGTCAATTTCTTCATGGCCTAAATGTCCTCCTTCACCCGCATGGGGGTTAAGGCCAGCGACCACGATTCTGGGTTGCCTGATACCAAATTTTTGTTGCAGATCTCGGTGTAAAATAGTGAGAATTTCTTTTAGCAGGGGTCTGGTAATGGCGGCGTTTACTTCACTCAGGGGCAAGTGGGTCGTGGCCAGTGCAACACGTAATCCGTCCGTGGCCAGCATCATTACCACATGATCAAGATTGCATAACTCCGCCAGAAACTCGGTGTGACCGGAAAAGGCGATTCCTGCCTCATTGATAGTGCTTTTCTGAACCGGACCAGTGATCAGCCCCTGAAACTTTCCGCTCAGACATCCGTTTACGGCAACCTCGAGTGTCTCCAGTACATAGGCGCTGTTGGCAGGATTCAGCTGGCCGGCCTCACAGGGCACTTTCAAGGGCACTGGAAAAATATTCAGGGCGCCGCTTTTTATATCCAGCTCAGCAGACACTTCATGAACAGGAATGCTCAAACCGAGCTGTTGCGCTCGACGGGAGATTAAATCAGGGTCTGCAATGATAATCAGGGAGTCAGATTCAGCTCCCTGTTGGTTAAAATACTGCAGGCACAGGTCAGGACCAATACCTGCCGGTTCGCCGGGAGTCACAGCTAGAAGAGCGGTCATTCTTCAGACTCAAGATCCATCTTGATGTCTACATAAGCCGTATCTCGTAACTCGGTGAGCCAGTTTTCCAGTTCATTTTCAAATTTTCGCTGGCGCAGAATCTGTTGCGCCTGGAAGCGCATATTCTCGTCGGTCATGTCTTCAATACGGGTTTCCAATAACTCCATGATATGCCAGCCGCTTTCCAGTCTGACCGGTTCGGACATTTCGCCCACTTCCAGGCTCTGCACTACAGCGAGAAATTCCGGTGGAAACTGGCCAAAGGTAATCCAGTCGAGGTCGCCACCTGCAACGATGGAGCTTTCGTCATCGGTGAGCTGACGTGCGATATCACCAAAATCCTCACCATCGAGAATGCGCTGATAAATCTCATTGATCAGATCCTCGGCCTGGGATTCTGTTCTGATTTCATTGGGCTGTATAAGGATGTGTCGGACATGATATTGCTCGATTTCCAGGCTTGCTCCGCCACGTATATCCTTGACCTGCAGGATATGCCAGCCACTGGAACTGGTGAAAGGTTCACTGATTTCACCCAGAGTCATACCGGGGACTATCTCTCTGAACATGCTGGGCAGAGCCTCGGCTTTACGAAAGCCCAGATCACCACCGCCTACAGGGATACCACTGACTTCACCGGCGTTAATAAACTGCAGTATTTCTGCGCCGTTTTCCAATTGCTGGTGGAGAAATTGTGCCAGCTCGTCACGACGGCTTTGTTGCGGACCATCGGCGTTTTCAATAAGGATATGCGCAATCCGATATTCTGGCGCGATATCTGCCTGCCCGGCCTGTGAACGTAAATAATTTTCTACTTCCTGACGCGTAATATCGATACGGTTATTTACTGAACCTGTCTGAAACTGCTGCAGGATAATATCCTTGCGCAACTGCTCCCGGGTTTGCAGATAGACGCCCTGCTGTTCAAGAACCTGCTGGAATTGCTGAAAGTCCATATTGTTTTGCTGCGCGATAGTGTTCATGGCCTGGTTCAACTGGTTATCATCTACCCTGACACCTGCACGAGTGGCCATCTGCATCTGCAGGTTTTCAATAATCAGCTGATCAAGAAGCTGTTTTCTTAATACAGATTCATCTGGTCGTGGTCCCTGAAGCGCATCCAGCTGGGCCTGAATTTGCGCCCAGCGCATATCAAATTCACTTTTCAGCAAGACATCGTCATCAACGATGGCAATGATTTTGTCCAGAGAGATTTGCTCCTGAGCCAGGGTCATTCCCGGCAGTTGCACAAGCATCAAAAGCAGCAATACCCTGCATGAATGGTTTACTGTCCTGCGTAGTTGTCTACTGTACATATTCTCGTTCTCTGTAACCGCTGATGCCATTATTTAGTATGCTGCTGACATTACCACCTAAGACGCTGCCGAAGCCCTTTAGTTCAAATTGCAGAAAGATTCCGGTGTTGTCATCAGTATTCCCGAATAAAAGTGAATCGTTATCAATCCACTGACGGGCGATGACTCTGACACTGTAACAGCAGTTGTTGTATTCCAGGCCGGCAATGGATTCAAGCTTTCGCTTGTTCGCAAGGTCGTAATTCCAGCGGGCTATAAGCCCCCAGTTTTCCCTTAAGGGCCATACTGCAGAAATATCCGTTTGCTTGATCCTGCGATCAATTCCCGCGGCTGTGATCGGGTTCGACACATCACGGTACCGGTAACTTAAATTAAGGATGTGATTTATATCAGATTGGTACCTGAATTGAAAATTGCCAACCTCCAGGTTGTCTTCTGCGGTATTCCATTCCAGGTAGGAATTAATGCGCCAGTTAGCATTGAATTTCCAGGTCAATTCCGAGGCGATGGCAGAGCTGTTGGTGCGCTCCTCCTCGCCAGCTCTGTTATTCAGGGTCACCCGACGATCGCTGAAGTAAAAGATCTGGCCGATACTGGCACTGGCTTTTTCCTTGCCCCGACTATCCAGAATGCGTGAGCTCAAGGCCATGGTGAGCTGATTGGCATCCCCAATGCGGTCCTTGCCACTGAAGCGATCGTCGCGAAATAGCTGGTTAAAGCTGAAGGTCATGTTTGAACTGTCAAAGATCGGAATATCACTCTGATCCTCATATTCATTGTAGAGATAGAAAAGTCTTGGTTCGAGGGTTTGCAGCATCGTGCCTGAGGCAAAATCCAGTTCCCGCTCAAAAATCAGGCCAGTGTCAACACTGGTGGAAAAAATGCCCCGCGTTGGATCTTCGGTAAAGAGACCACCCGGGTCATCCAGTTGATAGGCGGCATAGCTGTATTTGGCGCTGGGGGTAAAAAAGGCGCCCGGATTGGACCAGGGAAAACTGATCTCCGGTTCTATGGTAAGACGCTGTCCTGTAACCAGAACGCCACTGGCAATTTGTCCGGCGCTGAGATTATCGACGTCAAGATCCCGATCGAAATGGACATACTCACTGCGTACACCATATTCAAGGCCGAAGTCGTTCGAAAAATCGCCATCAAGGTTGATCCGTGGCAGGCGTTTATAGGGCTGATTATTTTCCGGAATAGTCGGATCGATGGTCTGAAAGCTCAGGGCCTGGGCGCGAAAGCGCCAGTCATTGTTGCGGTATCTGATAGTTCCTGTGCGTGCCAGATAACTTTGTGTTGTCGTGGACAGACCGGTATTGCCCAGATCCTGAAAATACTCGTCATCGCTGACTCCGAGAAAATCAACCTGCGCTGCCCAATTGCGGGAAAGTATGCTGGTATGGTCGACATTTAATAGCCAGCGATCAGCAACCGGGGGGGAGTCGGGGTCAGGCAGTTGTAATTCCGCTTCATCATAAAGTTTATCGCCAGGCAGGTAGTTCATCTGTATGAGACTTAGTGAGCGCCTGCCGCGATATCGGCCTTCCATCCCCAATACCACGCCGCGATCGGTCATGATTCGGGGAGTCAGGGTGGCATCGTAATTAGGCGCCAGGTTGAGATAATAGGGCGCAGAAGCATCCAGACCGCCGTCACGGGTAGAGCCGAAGGTTGGCGCCAGAAATCCGCTGGCCCTTTCATCATTAATTGGAAAGGTAAGACGAGGCAGATAGATAACCGGGACATCGCCCACACGCATTTTGACATTTCTTGCCACCCCCCGACCCGTGGTCTGGTTAAGCACAATGTTCCCGGCTTCCACCACCCAGGAATTGTCACCGGGTTCGCAGCGGGTAAAGAGTCCATTGAAGATGGTTATGATGCCATCAGCATCAGTGTAGACAATGATTTCTGCACTTCCCCGGATATTGTCTTCATGCAGAACATAGCTGGCATTCCTGATATTGGTGGTAGTACCCTCGTTGTCTACCGTGCCATCGCTGCCCACCAGTAACAGGCCGGGTTGGCGAACCCGGATATTGCCTTGCAGCACCGCATCGCCATTTTCGCTGTCATAAATGCCGCTTTCGGCTTGCAGACTCATATTGTTCTGCAAAATTTCAATATTACCTTTAAGGGAGAGCTGTTT
Organism: Gammaproteobacteria bacterium; assembly: GCA_024644515.1. Classification (GTDB taxonomy): domain Bacteria; phylum Pseudomonadota; class Gammaproteobacteria; order Pseudomonadales; family Pseudohongiellaceae; genus Eutrophocola. The sequence continues at coordinate 5,321 of JAHEHN010000028.1, read as the reverse complement.
TCCGCTTTCACCCTCAATGGTGTCAGCGGAAACATTGGCAGAACCGGTTTCACCCTCAATAGCTGGCAGCTCGGGCTGCAGATACAGTCCGCAGCAATTTGCCGGTAACTGATCCTGCAAGATGGTGCGTTGCTCGGCACTCAGATCTTCCAATCGGACCCAGTCAATATCACTGGCCTGCTCAAGTAAGGCTGGTTGCGCAGAGACAGCGGGGCCGCCTGTACAACTTGCTGCAAGGCTGATAATTAAGAGTAATTTCCTGTCTCTGAGTGGCAGGGTGAATCTGGGGATCACTTCTCAATTCCCCTATGGTTAGGCATAATGCTGGGCATCAAAAGATTCTAGTTTTTATGGCCCTGCTAAACAAGTTTGTTATCAGTGAACAGCGTACTGATGAACCAGGGTTGCTAAATGGCCGCTATGAAATCAGAAAAAGAACGCCAAGAAAAACGTCAGGCAGAATTGCAAATCTGGTTTCAGGATATTCTGCCTGCTCTGGGTGAAAGCAATACCCACGGCATACTCAAACCGTTGACTGGTGATGCCAGTTTCCGCCGTTATTTTATCAGTACCCCGGATGAACAACCCTATGTTCTGGTAGATGCGCCACCGGAAAAAGAAGATAACCGTACTTTTGTTCAGGTCGCCAGGTCATTTTTAGCTGCGGGATTAAATGTCCCCAGAATTTTTGATGTGGATTATGAGAAAGGGTTTCTTTGTTTGTCCTACCTGGGTGACACCCTGTTGTGGGAAAAGCTGGATGCCTTGCGTCGGCAAGACGATCTTGCTGAAGTCAGTGCGGTCTATCATCAGGCGTTTGAAAGCCTGTTAAAAATCCAGAGAATCAGGGAGGGCAGTGAAATTTTGTTGCCACCTTTTGATGGCACCCTGTTGCTGGCTGAAATGAATTTGTTTCGAGAGTGGTTTTGCGAGGGCATTATGGGTCTGACGCTTTCCAGTGAGGACAATGAACTTCTGGAAAGCTTTTTTGAACTGCTCATTGAATCTGCGCTTTCGCAGAAACAGGTTTGTGTTCATCGCGATTTTCATTCCCGTAATCTGATGGTTCAGGGGGATGAGGGACTGGGCATCATTGATTTTCAGGATGCGGTGATTGGTCCTTATACCTATGACCTGGTTTCCCTGATCAAGGATTGCTACATCATCTGGCCGAAAGCCATGATAAGACAATGGGCAACAGACTATGCGCGAATGGCAAAGACAGCGGGCATAGTTGATTCAATAGAGTCGGATCAGTTCATCCATGATTTTGATCTGATGGGACTGCAGCGGCATTTAAAAGCAGTGGGTATTTTTTCCCGACTCTATCTGCGTGATGGTAAAAATGGTTACCTGGGGGATATTCCCAGAACGCTGGCCTATATCAAGGAAGTAATGGGGGATTATCCGGTGCTGGAAGAAGTGGCAATCTGGTTTGATAAAAAAATCTACCCTACGCTGGTGACAAAGCTCAATGCCGCAATCAACAGACGCAGCGCATCATGAAGGCAATGATACTGGCGGCAGGCAGGGGAGATCGCATGCGGCCTCTGACACTGGAAACGCCCAAACCTTTACTGGAAGTCGGCGGAAAACCCCTGATCGTCCACCACATAGAAAAGCTTGCGCTTAATGGTTTTTCAGATCTGGTGATTAACCATGCCTGGCTTGGTGAAAAAATCGAAGCCGCACTGGGAAATGGTGAGGCCCTGGGGGTAAGTATCAGTTGGTCGCGCGAGAACGAGCCATTGGAGTCCGCTGGCGGAATTTTCCAGGCATTACCCTTGCTGGCCAGTAATGCTGAAATCAGTTCTTTTATCTGTGTCAACGCTGATATCTGGACCGATTATTCATTTAAAAACCTTCCTTTTATTGATAGTCAAACATTACTGGCCTGGCTGGTACTGGTGGATAATCCAGAGCACCATCCCGAAGGTGACTTTGTTCTGGCAGACGGCAAAATTCGGGAAGCAAAGGAGGGTGAAGAAAAGCTGACATTCAGTGGCATCGCTGTTTATCACCCTGCATTGTTTAAAGATATTAGTGCCGGTAAGCAATCGATTGTGCCATTACTGAAGCAGGCCATGGCAAACGGAAAGGTTGGTGGAGAATATTATGCCGGTGAGTGGTCTGACATTGGTACTGTACAGCGCTTGCAGTCACTTGATTCGAAGTTGAAAACTGAAAAATAAAAGGTGCCGGCCTCAGGGGTGACATATAAATCCGGGCCCTAGATGTTCAGTGCTTCTATTCGCATCGGTTTTCCGCTTTCCTGAATCAAGACCTCGCCATTATTTACCTGTTGCCAGTCTCCCGTATCAGAAAGGGGTTCCGAGGCGACTATCAATGCCTCATGTTTCTGCTGGTAATGCAGTGTTGGCGGCGCCATTTCGCTATTCATACTCAATCGGGTAAAAAGTGAACAAACGCCATTGGATAGCGCAAAGTTCATGTGGGCTTCGGATTCACAAGCGGATTCTTTTCTAATGTTGTTTATGCGCACGATGGTTCGGCTCAGAGCCTCGAGTAGTTGACCGCTATCGCTAACCTGTTTATGTTCCACCTCGTCCATAAAAAGGGCAAACAGGTGTTCGGTGTCAGTATTACCCTTGATCATATTAAAGGAGGTATCGGAAAGGGAGTCCATCAGCAAGCGTCTGCATTTATCAAATTCAGCAAGGTGGCCATTGTGCATCCACAGGTAAGATCCCGACTGGAAAGGATGGCAGTTGGCCTGGGACACCGGCATACCGATCGTGGCATCGCGAATATGGGCAAAGAAATGTCGCGTCGGAATTTTTGCCGCGATTTCCCTGAGGTTTCGGTTACTCCAGGCGGGTTCAATACTGACAAAGGTGCCCGGAATCGGATCATCATGCAGCGGGTACCAGCCCACCCCAAAGCCATCGCCATTAACAGGTTCAAAACGCATCCTTGCATGTTTACTTTGATTCACCAGTGAATAGCTGCTGTCCAGCAGGAATTCCTGCATGAATGTTGATGGTCCGCTATAGGCAAGGAATCGGCACACCTGAAACTCTCCTTTTCATATTTTACCGGGCAAACGGTACAATTCTGCTCATACAGATTTTGACTGTAAGATTACGTGGAAACTTAATCATGTATGATTGCCGGTAAAAATAAAAACAATTTTTTAGAGGTATGCCGATGTCCAAACGCAAACAACCTGGCCATCTTTTTCATTCAGCGGCTGATGAACGTCTTTATGCCAATCCTGGATTGAGGGGTGAGGGGATTGTTAATGAGCAGATGGCTTCACCGGCCTATCGGCTTGCCTACGATGATATGGACTTTCTGTTGCGGGATGAAATGCGTCCGGTCCGCTTCCTGCTTGAAGTAAGCAAGCCGGAGTTGCTGCTGAAAGAGCATGGCATCGATCATACTGTCGTCATATTTGGCAGTGCCAGAACCCCTGATATGGAGCAGGCCAGACAGCAGCAGGAAACTGCCAGGCTGGTGCTGGAAGCAAACCCTGATGATGCTGCTTTGCGCGCCGACTTTGCCAGGGCCAAAGCGGGTGTCCGCCAGGCTGGCTATTACGAGCAGGCACGTGAGCTTGCGCAACTGGTGAGTGAGCGGTCAGGTTGTGAAGATTGCCCACAATTACATATTGTTACCGGTGGTGGGCCAGGCACTATGGAAGCTGCAAACAGGGGGGCCAATGAAGCAGGCTTCGAATCCGTAGGCCTGAATGTCGTTCTACCCCGTGAGCAGCACCCCAATCCCTACATCACACCGGCTCTTTGTTTTCAGTTTCATTACTTTGCCATGCGCAAGATGCACTTTTTGCTACGGGCCAGGGCTCTGGTCGCCTTTCCCGGTGGCTATGGCACCCTGGATGAGCTGTTTGAAACCCTCACCCTTATTCAGACCAGTAAGATAAAACTATTACCGGTTTTACTGTTTGGCAGGGACTACTGGGATAAACTGATTGATTTTGAGTTTCTGGTTGAAGAAGGAATGATCAGCAGAAAAGACCTGGGAATATTGCAGTTTGTGGATGATATTGAGCGCGCCTGGGAAATTATTCGGGACAGTCTGGAGGCAGATTAATTTTCCGGGGATTCCTTATTCGGTTTATTGCCGCCGGAATAGAGAATCAGGTAACCCATTACAGCCGAGAATGTTGAGCCCAGCAGAATTGCCAGGCGGTCAGCTCGGGCCTGTCCGGCACTGCCATCCACGCCATCTCCAAAAGCCAGCGACGCAATAAACAGACTCATGGTGAAACCAACACCACACAGGACAGAAACACCATAAAACTGCCGCCAGTTACACCCGGCTGGCAGTTTCGCCCAGCCACACTGGATAACCAGCCAGCAGATGCTGAAAATTCCTACCTGCTTACCGACAAATAATCCAAGCAAAATCCCCATAGGAATTGAACCGGTAAGCGTTGGAAAATCCATGCCTTGCAGAATTACTCCGGCGTTAACAAAGGCAAACATTGGCGGCACTGCGAAATAGACATAGGGGTGAAGGTCATGTGCCAGCTCTTCAAGGTGTACATGGTTTTTACCATCAGCCTTGATAATTGTTATCGGTATAAAGAACGCATTGATCACGCCGGCGAGGGTGGCATGCACACCTGATTTTAGAAAGCAGATCCACACCAGTATTCCGCAAAGAAGAAAAGGCGCGATATGGGTAATACGTAAACGGTTCATTATTGCCATGCCAAGAAATCCAATTCCGGCAATGGATAGCGTTAGCAGCGATAGTTTTGACGTATAGAAAATAGCGATGACCAGAATCCCAAACAGGTGTTCTACAATGGCCAGGGTCATTAGAAAAAGTTTGAGGGAAGCAGGTACTCTGCTACCAAGCAGAGCCAGAATTCCCAGAGAAAAACCGATATCTGTCGCGGTTGGAATGGCCCAGCCATGCGCCGTCAATGTGTTCTCGTAATTCAGTAACAGATAGATGCCGGCAGGAACCACGACACCCCCTATGGCGCCGGCGATGGGCAGCATGACATTGCCGATATTACTGAGCTGACCCACCATGACTTCTTTTTTCAATTCCAGTCCAACCAGGAAAAAGAAAACTGCCATGAGTCCATCATTCACCCACAGTAGCAGGGGTTTATCAATAGAAAAGGATTCGGCTCGCACTTCAATATCCAGCAGTAATAACTGGTTATAGGCTTCTGCCAGAGAAGAGTTTTTCAGCAGTATCGCCAGGAGTGCTAAAAGAATTAACAGAATGGCGGGAGTTGATTCACTTCGGAAAAATTTTTGTAAGGCCATTTTTGGGCTTGTTATTTGATGTATGACATTGCGGAATGTAAACAATCACTT
>JAHEHN010000027.1:34751-35195 GCA_024644515.1 Gammaproteobacteria bacterium | reverse complement strand
GCGTGTATCAGGATGCAAGAGAGGTGAACACCAAAGCTAGCAAGACTTTCACGACCTATTTTTTCCCAGTGGGTGACGACATCCGCCAGATCGTCCTGGATTGGATCAGTTACCTGAAAACAGAGCTGTATTTTGGTAATGATGATCCGTTATTTCCGAAAACAGCAGTGTTGAGGGGTGACCGGCATGTCTTTGAGCCTTCCGGGTTATTACGGGAACACTGGAGCAATGCCACGCCTATCAGGAAGATATTCAGGGAGGCTTTCGAGGCCGCTGGACTGGAATACTTCAATCCGCACAGTTTCAGGAAAACGCTGGCTCAACTTGGGGAAACCTTGTGTCAATCAGCCGAATATTTCAAAGCCTGGAGTCAAAATCTTGGGCATGAAGGTGTGCTGACCACGTTTTACAGCTATGGCGAGGTCCAGGAGAGCAGGCAAGCTG
>JAHEHN010000027.1:0-34672 GCA_024644515.1 Gammaproteobacteria bacterium | reverse complement strand
TCTGGCGCGTGAAATGATAGAGCAGTCAAAATGTCCGGATTAACCGTTGGCTATTATTGACAGCGCTGCAGTGCCTGTCATGCTCATGTTGCCTGTTGCGGCCTTTTCAATATGCTCGCTCCACCATTTCATGAGGGGGATTCGCCGTTCAATATACTGGGCGCGGTTGTAGGCATTGCGGACTTCATTTTTTCCGACATGGGCAAGGGCAGCCTCAATGATTTCAGGATCGAAGCCCTGTTCATTCAGCGTAGTGCTGGCAAGCGCTCTTAAGCCATGCGCAACCAGTTGCTTGCCAAATCCCATCCGCTTCAGCGCCATATTGGCTGTCTGGGGGTGAGTATGGCTTTTGGGGTTTCTGTCCGAGGGAAAGACGAATTCGCTTCTGCCGCTGATAGGTTTCATCAGTTCCAGTAACTGAAGTGCCTGGGGAGATAGTGGGACTGAATGAGACCGTTTTTGCTTCATTCTGCCTGCGGGTATCGTCCAGAGCTTCTTTTCCAGGTCGATTTCATCCCAGCGCGTTCCTGCTGCCTCACCGGGGCGCACCATGGTATGCAGTTGCCATTCGATCAGGCAACGGGTGGTGCGCCTGATGCTGGCGTTGGCCAGGGTTCGCATCAAAGCGGGAAGCTGGCCGGGGGTAATCGTAGGTTGATGCTGTTTTCCGGGGGACTGGAAGGCTTTACCAATACCGGTCAACGGATTGGCACTAACAAGGCCAGTATTGGCGGCAAAGGTCATGATTTCATTCAGGCGCTGGCAGAGACGCTTGACGGTTTCGAGGTTGCCCCTGGCGGCAATGGGTTTGAGGGTATCAATGGCCTTGATTGCGGTTATTTTGTGTATCGGTGTAGTCCCAAGAGCGGGAAATACGTGGAGTTCCAGTGACCGCCAGGAGTCCTCTGCATGATCGGGGGTAACCTTGGTTTTCTTGACCTCCAGCCATTGCCGGGCCACATTCTTCAGGGTATTGCTGTGTGCGGCCTCGTTCTTCAGATTCTCCTCTTCGCGGTGCTCTTTGGGGTCTATGCCTTGCGCCAGGAGGGCTTTCGTCTCATCGCGCTTGCGGCGGGCGGCAGCCAGGGAAAGGGCTGGGAAAGCACCAAAGCTGATACAGGTGCGGGCTTTGGTATAGGGCCTGTAATAGTCCAGTAGCCAGGTTTTGGAGCCGTTGGGCATGATACGCAGCTGCAGGCCCCCACCATCAGATAGGGTATATACCTTGTTCCTGGGCTTGGCGTTGCTGATTTCCGTGTTGGTCAGGGGTTTGGTAGTACGGGCCATTTTAGTAGTACCGGTCGAGGTCTTTTCAGCATCATACTACTATGCGTACTACTATAAAAGCTGGATTGTCTGGGTATTCAGTGGACGCTATAGGCATTAAAAAAGCCCGAAATCACTGGGATATACGGGCTTTTTTGGTCTTTCTTGGTTCTCATTGAACCCTTGGTTGGTGGAGGCGGCGGGAATTGAACCCGCGTCCGTCAGCCCTCTGCCTAGAGGTCTACATGTTTAGCCATATCTATTGAGTTAGCCCATCACGACCCGACTGGCAGGGTGTTTAGGGCGAGTTCGCTAAATGTTTAGACCCTCGGCGGCGAACGCACTGTTGGGTCGATCCTGTTCTATATGACAATTGCTTCCGGTTTACAGGCATCCCTTGGCAATCGCTAGCCTAACTTAAGGTCTTTAAGCGGCTAGAGCGTACGTATCGTCGTTGGCAACTAAAAAAGTTGCAGCAATTTTTTTACGAGAGTTACTACCCTCTCGACATGCACCCTGGGTTTTAGTACCGGCGTCGAATCCAAATCACCCCCAGAAGAAAGGACATTCTATCACATCCTGTAAATACTATATGGGGACTCTATTAAGCATTTGCAACGGGGTGCAAAAAACAGGAATATTGCTGCCTGTTGACTATTTATCTGGAGAAGGGGGAATCCATGGCAACACCTGCTAAAAAATCAATAATAATCAAAGGCCTGGTATCAGTGGTAGCCAGTATTTGCCTTGGCAGCGGGGCTTTGGCCCAGGATGTTTCCTGGCGCCCCAAACTGGCCAGTCTGAACGCGGCACAAGCGTGCGCCGCGCTCAACGGTTTAAAAATACCGGCATCAGGCATTGGTCTTGGCACGACAGGCGCGACCATTTTTGCCACCGAACTGGTGCGTGCCAATGCCCGGGATAATAGCAACGGCGAATTCTGTCAGGTGAAAGGTAATATCCATCCCGTGACGTATAGCGCTCCGGATATAGAGTTCCAGGTGAACCTGCCCAGTGACTGGAATGGTAAATCCCTGCAATTGGGTGGTGGCGGCTTCAATGGTCGTGTCATTACCGGTCTGGGACATTATGCCAAGCAGCCGGCTTCAGAAGAAACGCCACTGGCCCGGGGTTATGTGACCCTTGGCAGTGATTCAGGACACAAATCCCGTTTACCCGGTTTTGATGGCAGCTTCTTCCTGTATGAGGAAGCGTTGAGAAATTACGGTCATGAGCAAATCAAGAAAACCCATGATGTGGCCATGCATCTGGTTCAGGCCCGCTATGGCACGGCATCCCAGTACAATTATATTATCGGGGGCTCCCAGGGTGGACATGAGGCATTCGATGCAGTGCAGCGTTATCCTGATGATTACCATGGCGCCGTAGCAGGCTATCCGGCACATAACGTGGTGATGCTGCATCTTTCAGCCAATCGCTATGCCCGGGCTCTGTTGGCCAACAATGGTGACAGCTGGATCAGTCCGGCAAAAATTGAGAGTTATGTGGGAGCGGTGTATGCCGCCTGTGATGATCTGGATCGGGCAGAAGATGGCATCATCAGTAATGTTGAAGCCTGTCTGGAAGAGACTGAAGATTTCAGGCTGACCACTTCGGACAATCCGGTTCGCTGTGACAATGGTGCGGATACCAGTGACCGTTGTTTGTCTGATGCGCAGATTGAAGCGCTTAATGTCATGGATACTCCCTATGATCTTGGCTTCAGTGTCTTTGCAGATGATGAGCTGACCTCTGTGTTTCCGAAGTGGACCCCTTTTGAGGGCTCCACATTTATGGACGGCGGCAGCACCAATCTGGGACGGGAAGGGCCGCAGCAGGCGCTTCAGTATGGACCCGGTGATGCCACACCCCGTTATGCCATCGCCCAGGACCTGACACTGGATACCATGAATGATTTTGATCCGGGACAGTATGCGGGGCGCATCGGTGAACTGGTAGAGTTGATCAGTGCCAATAGCGTCAACATTGATCGCTTTCGGGACAATGGTGGCAAGCTGATTTATTTTCATGGCAGGGTGGATGATTTTATTCCTGTGTACTCTTCGATCCAGTACTGGGAACGATTGCAGCAGCGTTATGATGAAGAGGCGCTGTCTGATTTTGTGAAGTTCTATACCATTCCGGGCATGGGCCATGTCACCGGAGTATTTAACGCACGTCTTTCAAGCCTTGATGCACTGGAAGCCTGGGTGGAAAGAGGTCAGGCCCCTGGTGAGCTGGTGGCCAGTGATGCCAATCAGGCGACAGCCGGTCGTACGCGTCCGGTATGTCATTATCCTGAGTGGCCGCGTTATAACGGTCGGGGTGATATTAATAGTGCGGAGAATTTTTCCTGCGTCGAGTAGTGCTTTTAATACTGGTATAAAAAAAGCCCGGTTTTAATCGGGCTTTTTTTTGTTCGGTGATTAATTATCTATGCAGTTCTTCCGGTGGCAGGGTCTGACCATCAGCATCGAGAATATGCCGATTGTTCTGTGAACAAATATATTCGATCTGTTCCCAGGTGCGGTCACGACTATAGGTATAGGTCAGGTGCCAGGGTTCGGCGAGTACTTTTGGATCTTCGAAGGTGAAGTCGAGATGGAGCTGATCTTCATTTTCAGGGTCCAGGTAAATTCGTTCGGTAACGGTAAGCTGGTCACTGTTGGTAATGCCCGGACGACCAAGGCGCTGACCTGGTTGAGTGCCGATGGTAGTAACCACGAGAGTATCGCCTTCCCAGTGCCCACGTGAATAGCCAAAATAGTTTGGATCAAGTTCCTCGCGCGAAGGCATGGGACGGCCGTCAGTAAAAATCCGGCGTACCTGCATCAGTGCTTCCTGAATCACAGTGATTTTTCCTGGCGTAAACAGAAACTCCAGGCTGTAGGGAAAATTCATTATGTAGGGAAAGCCGTCAGGTTCGCAGTTATTGGCAGTTTCCGGGACTTCATAATTGGGGTCCGCCGCCAGTCTGGCCTGATGCATTTCCCAGAGTGTTTTGGCTTCGCCAATCAGAACAGGATCGCCACCGCCAACCTGGCCAAAAGCAGGAAACCAGAGCCCGCGCCAGTCAGGTAACTGGTCGAGTCCGGCATAACTGACGTTTTCGGCATTGGCTGGATAAACAACATCGTCCTGGGCATTTGCAGCAACACCGAAAAGCTGGGCGCTCAGGAAAATTACAAAGTAGCTAAAACAGGTAGTGCGTATCAAAGAGAAATATTTCATAAGAAGGCTTCGGCTGATTGGTTATGATTTTTCTTGAATGGGTTTACCCGCTATCGGGGTTTAGTTCCTTTCCTGACAAACACGTTGAGCGGCACCGACATCGCAATAATATGTACCGTTAGCCAGTTGTACCCAGAAGAATCTGCCGCCGGGACTACCATCAGCATAGGGGCTGACAGAAAAGGTCACTTCATCCCCGATAGAAAATAAATCCGGAGAAAAGCCACGACGGGTCAGATGTACCTTGCTGGTGAACTCAACTCCCCAACTTATGTCAGTGCCATCATCAGAAGGTACATCAACCATGATCCAGACATGTGGATTGGTCCATTGTACTTCGGCAACAATGCCGGTGAATTCAACCTTGGTAGTCTGGTCAAACATGGCAAAGGAATGATGACCAAGCGCGGCACCTGCAGTTATAAAAAGCAGTGCAGCAGCAAACAATGCAGTAATTTTTTTCATTTTTTCCCCTGAGCTTCCCGTAATATCAGCCTGCTTTATGGTTGTGGGAATATGAGCGAATGAGAATAGCATGAAGCCTCTCCGCTGCAAAACGCAAAAAACGCAACAATTAGGTAAAGTGGTCTGGTAAGCTTTGGTACGGTTACGGGATTAATTAGTTAGGAATAGTATCGGGATTAAGCGGCACCCTGGTTCGCTGATCAGAGGGGGAAAAATGAAAAGTTTTCGTATTTTTGAGAGTCTGTTTGAATGGCTTTTGCTGAGTCCACTGCTGTTTTTGCCAATGTTGGTAATGGCGCAGGATAGTGCTGAATTATATAACGCCCGTTGTGCAGCATGTCATGAGGCGCCGGCTAATGAGGCGCTTCGGGCACCGGCAAGATCGGTACTGGCAGAGCAGCCCCCGGAAACTATCTATCGTGTACTGACTCAGGGAGTCATGCGGATTCAGGCGTCTGGCCTGACCAATAGGCAGATGCAGTCACTCTCAGAATATATTAGCGGTAGTCCCATGTCTGAATTGAATCTGACCATGACCACCAATCTGTGTGCAGATAATCCGCGCATGGGAAATCCCGCATTGGCGCCGGCCTGGAATGGCTGGGGCAGTGATCATCGTAATGCACGCGCCGCGCTGGATGCCGGAATGAGTGCAGACAATATTCACAATTTACGCCTGAAGTGGGTGTTTGGACTGCCGGGGGAAGATCAGCCCCGTGCCCAACCGGCAGTGGTCTCTGGTCGCCTGTTTGTTGGCAACAAGGCTGGAGCCATCTATTCCCTTGATGCAAAAAGTGGTTGTACTTACTGGACCTACCTGCCGCGCAATGGCGTGCGCAGTGCCTTGTCTGTGGGCCCGATAAACCTGCCTGAAGGTGGTGATGGCTATGCCGTGTTTTTTCAGGATCTGCGCGGTAATGTGTATGCGGTGAATGCGCAGAATGGAGAAGAAATCTGGGTATCCAGGGTAGAAGATCATCCCGGTGTACGCGGTACGGGTTCGGTCACGCTGTTCGAAGGCAATCTATACGTACCCTCTGCAGGAGTAGTGGAAGAAACCAACTCCTCCGGGCCTGATTATCCCTGTTGTACTTTTCGCGGCAGTATTACCAAGCTTGATGCCAACAGCGGGCAGATACTCTGGAAAACCTACACCATGGATGAGCCTCAGCCGCGCGGACTCAGTGATACCGGTGTTCAGCTATATGGTCCATCCGGCGCGGGTATCTGGAATGCGCCGACTATTGATCCAGACCGGGGCCTGCTTTATACCGCTACCGGTAATGCCTATGGCGATCCGGCACCAATTACCTCGGATGCGGTTATTGCCATGGATCTCGAAACTGGCGAAATAGTCTGGGTGAATCAGATGACGCCGAATGATGCCTTTATAACCGGCTGCAGTCGTAACGGTGATGGTAATAGCGCCAACTGTCCCATTGAACTTGGCCCGGATGTGGATTTTTCTGCCTCACCCATCCTTACTTCAACATCTGATGGCAGGGAATTACTTGTCATTCCGCAGAAGTCCGGCATGGCCCATGCACTTGATCCGAATAATAACGGGGCACTTGTCTGGCAATATTATGTTGCCCCGGGCAGTGCTTCCGGTGGTTGGTGGGGCATGTCAGTCGCGGACGGTATGGCCTATGTTGGTGTTGGGGGGTACGGTAATCCAGACTCGGGCGGTGTTCACGGTATTGAGCTTGCCAGTGGTCAGGGGGTATGGGTTGCACCTCCCCAGGATTTACTCTGTCAGGCGGGTCGTGGCTGTCGCGCCACGCAATCTGCCGCTGTCACCGCTATTCCCGGCGCCGTCTTTAGTGGTTCTGCCGACGGTGGCATGCGTGTCTACAGCGCTGAGGACGGTAAAGTATTGTGGACCTTTGATAGTAATCCGCAGTTTGAAACCATCAATGGCCTAGAAGCCCAGGGCGGATCCTTTGATGCATCAGGGCCGGTGGTCGTAGATGGTATGGTTTATATGCTGTCAGGTAACTGCTGCATTGTAGGTCGTCCGGGCAATGCCCTGTTTGCGTTTGAAATCGCGCCTGAGTGAGTAGCTGATTGCGAACGGGGCGCCGAGAGACGACGAAAGATGAATTAAAAATCTGTTCGTCGTTCGTCGCGAAGACGTCGAACAAGCATATTCACCGCAATGTTCAGTTCGATATGATTGAAGATGGCTTTGTTGTGAGTCACCTCGAAACGGCCATTGACGATAACACTGGGTAATTTGTCTACGCCGTATTCGGCCGTACGAAGCCTTGCGTTTTCTACTTGTGAATTCACTTCCCCGGAATTCCAGGCTTTTTCAAAAGCTTCTGCAGTTACATTGTTGGCAAGAAACAGTTCTCTGATCTGGGATTCGGTGCGTAGCGGATTATTGTTCTGGTGTATTGCCTTGAACGCTTCTCTGTGAATAAGGTCTTCAGCATTAACCGCAATGGCGCTGTAATAAATGCGCGCATGCAATGCCATGATGTCATTCCAGATTGCTGGCGTTCGATGTAATACCAGATCGCCTCTTACGCCTTCACCCCAGTCACTCATGACAGGTTCCAGGGTGGCGCATTCAGGACAGCCATACCAGAAAAGTTCCCGTACCTCGATTCGGTCAGCATCGGTTTGGGTTGGCACCGGATTTGCCAGCGCCTGGTAATGAACGCCTTCAATAAATTCTCTGGGCTGTGCCTGGGAATAATGAAAAACACTGGCGAGTAAAAATACCAAGGCTAATTTGGGCGCGATTTTATGCTTATAGAAAAGATTCAGTTGCATGTGGTGTTTTAAAACATTTCCGCAATCAAGTGATATTTTAGAGATGCCACCTCAAAGATAAAATTGTTGCTGCTGGCAAGGCGCGTCGATATAGAGGTGTAATGTAGCAGAATCAATTCTGCAGGCAACCGGGTTTTATTGACCGCGTGATCTGTAATTATTGCCTGAAACAGAAGGCTGGTCTGTATAAGGAAAAAGCTGACAGGGTTGTGGGTCAGTTTTACCGTTTCGCCAATCAAGCATTCTTGAGGTATCAATAGGCATTGTTATATAGTGCAGAGGCATTTGTTGCAGTATTGTTGGGCTAATGTGCAAGCAATATGCACTATTTTTTCAGTGTAATAACGAGCCCGGACAAGATTATTAATTTACATTCAGTTGCAGACATACAGTAATTTTCCCGGAGGAAGATTTGGGAAGTAATGTGAACTATTTTTCAGGGGTACGCCTACTTAAAGTGGCGCTGGTCATTTGCACCTGCCTGTCCTTGATTTTTTCAGTCAATGTCAGTGCTCATGCGCAACTCGCTCGTGCGGCTGAAAAAGGACAGATAGATGAAATTACGCGGTTGCTTGAACAGGGCATAGAGGTGAACAGCAGTCTCAATGATGGTACGACAGCCCTGCACTGGGCTGTGCTGCGCGATCAAGAGGAATCGGTTTCACTGTTAATGGAAGCCGGTGCAGATCCCCTTGTGCTGAATCGCAATGGTATCTCGCCCCTGTTTCTGGCAGCCCAGAACGGTAATAAAAAAATAGTCAGTTGGCTGCTCAACGCAGGGGCTGATCCCAATACCCTGTCGGAAAACGGTGAAACCATATTGATGACGGCAGCACATACTGGCAAATCTGAAGTCGTCAATCTGCTTTTGGCCAGCGGTGCTCTGGTTGATTACCGGGACCCTGAATTTCAGCAAACGGCATTAATGATTGCTGTTCGGGAAGGGCATGTGGTTGTTATTGATTTGCTCATTCGGCATGGGGCGAATGTTGATGCACGTACCCGCCTGGGACCTGTTCCCGCCTATATTCCTCCCTGCAAGGGCACCGGTTGTGGCTCGGAAGGCGTGGGTATCAACCGTAGCGGCGTTCCCCACCGTGGTGAGCGATATGATGCGAAAGGTGGAATGACACCGCTGTTATATGCCGCCCGTGATGGCAAGTTCGATGCTGCAAGACTGCTTGTTGAAAATGGCGCTGACCTTGAACTCAGCGAGGCCAATGAGATTACCCCCTTGCTCATGGCGCTGTTAAATAATCAGCTTGATGTCGCTGAGCTATTGCTGGATTCCGGAGCGCTGGTGAATGTTGATGATTTTTATGGCCGCACGCCGCTGTTTGCTGCCGTGGATTATCGTAATCTGGACATGAACAGTGACCTGGAAGATGACCCCCAGGATAACCGTGTTAACAGAAAACCTGTTCTTGCCATGATTAAACGCTTGCTTGATGCAGGGGCCGATGTGAATGCCCGCACCAAGGAATGGCCGCCAGAAAAAAAGTGGCTCTACTCACTGAACGATGTGTCCTGGGTCGACATGAGCGGGCAGACCCCGTTTATCAGAGCTTCACTGGCTGGCGATATCCCCGCCATGACTATGCTGCTGGAGTATGATGCTGATCCTCATATCACTACCTACGAAGGGACCACCGCTCTGATGGCTGCCGCTGGCGTTAACTGGACTGTTGCGCAAACCTATACCGTGTCTGAAGAAGCCTCACTGGAGGCCGTCAAGCTCAACGTCGCCCTGGGTGGGGATGTTAATGCCAGCAACTCCATGGGATTGACGGCATTGCTTGGCGCTGCCAATCGGGGTTCCAATGACATAATTCGATATCTTGCTGATGAGGGCGCAAAGCTGGATGCCCAGGACGCTGTTGGTCGCAGTGCCCTGCGTTGGGCGGAAGGTGTTTTCCTTGCGGCTGTAGGCGCAGAACAAAAACCTGAAACTATTGCCCTGTTAAAGGCGCTGATGGACGAGGCCGGCATAGCCTATGAGCACTAAAATGAAAAAGGCCCGCTTGCCGGCTATTGCGCTAATGTTTTTGGGGCTGACCAATACGCTCTATGGACAGTCCGATGCCATTGAACCTGAGCATCTGCAACTGCTTGAAGACTATTGCAGTGAATGTCATAACTTTGATGATTTCGCTGGTGGTCTTGCCTTTGACTTGCTGGATACAAACGATCTGTTAAGTGATGCAGAAACCTGGGAAAAGGTGCTACTGAAACTCAAGGCCGGCATGATGCCGCCGCTGGGAAAAGAACGACCAGGGAATAATGAAGTGCAGGCATTTGTCGCTGATATGGCTCATGCCATTGATAGTGCCTGGAGTGATAGTCCCAATACCGGTGCACCATTGTTACATCGCATGAATCGCACTGAATACCAGAACGCCATTCGTGATCTTCTGGCCTTGCCGATAGACGCGACCGAGATGTTTCCTGCGGACAACTCCAGCGAGGGATTCGATAATATCGCCAGTGCCTTGAGTGTCTCTCCGGCATTGATGCAGTCCTATATTTCTGCTGCGAACAAGGTCAGCCGTCTCGCTGTGGGTGATATGACAGCCAGTGCCAGAACCGATACCTATCGCGCAGACCGCCAGGATCAATCAGCACATCTGGAAGGTATTACACTGGGCACCCGAGGGGGTGCTGCCTTCGAGCATGTTTTCCCGCTGGATGCAGAATATGAATTCAGGATCAGTCGCACCGGTGCCAACGCCGCTTTCTCCCTCGACCCTGTCGGTATAGAAGATCCTGTTGAGCTGGTTATCAATGGCGAACGCGTTGCTTTATTTCCTGCAGGAGCCTCCAGTCAGATAAGACTGGGCATAAGCGCCGGGCCTCACAAAATAGAAGCGGCTTTTGTGCAAACCCAGTCACCCCGCGGCGTGGATGATCTGCATACGGTCTGGTCGAACAGTACTTCGGTGCGTGCGGTATCCATAAATGGGCCACTTAATGCCTCCGGACCTGGAGACACCCCCAGTCGTCAGGCAATTTTCAGCTGCACACCTGACAGCGTTTCAGCAGAAGAACCCTGCGCCCGGCAGATACTGGAAAACCTGGCTTACAAGGCTTACCGGCGGCCGGTGAGTGAACGCGCCATGGACACGCTGTTGGCTTTTTATCGGGATGGTCGCGAACTGCGGGATTTTGATACGGGCATTCAATATGCCCTGGCACGTATTCTCGTTGATCCGATGTTTGTTTTCCGCTTTGAAAGCGAGCCCGAAGGAATCAATGTCGGACAGAACTACGAGCTCCAGCCTTATGAACTGGCATCAAGATTGTCATTTTTTATCTGGAGCAGTATTCCTGATGAAGAATTGCTGGCATCGGCGGAGTCAGGCGCTCTTGCAGACAGCAAGGTTCAGGAGCAGCAAATACAAAGAATGCTTAGGGATCCCAAAGCGGATTCACTGGTGAAAAATTTTGCGGCCTCATGGTTGTCCCTGTCACAACTAAATAGTGTGAATCCAACGGCACAGGATTTTGATGGCAGCCTGCAAGTAGCCATGCGCCGTGAGACCGAATTGTTACTGGAATCAGTAATCCTTGAAGATCGCCCGGTGATTGAACTGCTTACTGCTGATTATAGTTTCGTAAACGAGAGACTGGCGCGACATTACGGTATTCCCAATATTCGTGGCAGCCATTTTCGCAAAGTGAATTTGGCAGGAACCGGACGACATGGATTGTTGGGGCACAGCAGCATACTCACTATCACTTCGGCACCAAATCGCACCTCACCGGTAATTCGAGGAGCCTGGATAATGGAGAATCTGCTGGGAACGCCACCGCCACCACCGCCACCGGGAGTGGAAACCAATCTCGAAGAAACTGCCACGGCTGGAGAAGCTCCGACGACCCCGCGCCAACGTCTTGAACAACACCGTATTGATCCCGCCTGCGCGTCCTGTCACAACATGATGGATCCCATTGGCTTTGCGTTGGAAAACTTTGATGCTATCGGCAAGTTCCGCGAGCAGACCAGCGGCATCCCGGTTAATACCGCAGCAACTTTCTGGGATGGTACCGATATTGATGGGCCGGAAGGACTGTTCGATGTCCTGATGGCACGTAGCGACCTGTTCGTGGAAAATTTTATCGAAAAACTGATGACCTATGCGCTGGGCAGGAAAGTTGAGTATTACGATATGCCATCAGTGCGCGAGGTTGTGCAGCGAGCAGAAGATAGCGATTTCCGTTTTAGTGCCCTGGTGCAGGAAATCGCCCTGAGTGATGCCTTTACCCGACGCACGAAAATTGAAAGCGCGCTGGAGACTGCCGGGCGCTAGGTTTATAGTATTGGCAGTAATCTTTATCGGGAAATGCAGGAAGCACGGCGACAATTGATTGATTCCGGAGAGTCACATGTTTATTAGTAAAAAGCACCTGTCACGCCGCACCCTGTTAAGGGGCGCGGGAACTGCCATTGCTTTACCCTTGCTGGATTCCATGATTCCGGCACATACCGCACTTGCCCAGACCGCTGCCAATCCTGCTCCGCGCATGGGCTATATTTATATTCCCCATGGCGCCACGATGGCGTACTGGACACCTGAAAAAACCGGAAAAGATTTTGCCTTTACCCCGATCCTGAAACCCCTCGAAGATTACCGCAAGCTAATAACTATTATTAGCGGTCTGGCGAATGCCCCGGTTGGACCGGAAGAAGGGGAAGATAGTGGCGGTGCCCAGAACCATGAGCGTGCTGCCGCCGCCTTTCTTACTGCGGCCCATCCAGTCGCCGGTGATCGCGCTTTTGTTGGTAAATCCATTGATCAGGTGATGGCAGATGAATTGGGTCAGGACACACCATTACCATCAGTTGAACTGGCCATAGAGCCTTCCAATAACACTTGTGGCGACGTCAACTTCACCTGTTCCTATCGCTCCTCCCTGTCCTGGAAAACCCCGTCACTTGCACTACCGATGGAAAATAACCCGCAACTGGTTTTTGAAAGACTGTTTGGGGATGGCACTACTGATACTGAGCGCAGGGAAAGACGACGACAGTCGGCAAGTCTCCTGGACTCTATTCGTGAAGATGTCGCCAGCCTGAACCTCAAGCTGCCCAGCGCTGACCAGGTCAGGTTAAATGAATACCTGGAAGAGGTGCGGGAAATTGAGCGTCGTGTCGCCCTGATAGATGCCAGGTTGTCGGCGGAATCCCTCGAGGTTCCTGATGCGCCTGCTGGCATTCCCAGCGGCTTTGAAAATCATATAAATCTCATGTTTGACCTGCAGGTGCTGGCTTACAAGTCTGACATTACCCGCATCTCTTCGCTGATGATGGCGGGGGAAGGCAGCAATGTGCGTTACCCACGTAGCGGCGTCAATGAAGGTTTTCATAATGCCTCGCATCATTCCAATGAACAGAAAAACAAGGACCAGTTTGCCGTCCTTAATAATTATCATATCAGTGTGCTCAAGGGTTTCTTTGACAAGCTGGCGGCCACACCTGATGGCGATGGCAGCCTGCTCGACCATTCCATGATCCTGTATGGCAGCAGCATGAGTGATGCCAATGAGCACAATTTTGATCCGCTGCCTATTCTGCTGGTAGGCGGTGCCAGTGGCATGCTTGAAGGTGGTCGACACCTGAAGGTTGCAGACCATACACCGCTGGCAAATCTGTATCTGGGACTAATGGATAAGTTCGGCATACACCGGGAATCCTTTGGTAACAGCACGGGTCGACTGGAAGTCTGATCAATCACAACTAACTCCGAGTTAAATAGACAGGGTACGACCCAATGATGGCTTACTTATTGAGCAAAGCACGCTGGCTAAGCGTCCACTTTTGTTGTCTTTTTCCACTGGCTTTATCTGCCCAGACTGAGCTGCAGATGGAGCATGTCAGCGGCAATGTCTGGATGCTGAGCGGTGGCGGCTATGCCAATATCAGTGTACTGGCAGGGGATGGACGCGCTCTCATGGTAGACAGTAAACGTCCGGAACTGGCTGATGCTATTCGTGGCATGGTTCGGGAAATTTCCGGTGGCGAGGTCGAGTATCTGATCAATGGGCATGTACATCCTGATCACACCGATGGCAATGCAGGTTTTGGCGAGAGTGGCGCAGTCATCATCGCCCATGAAGAAGTGCGCCGCGTGCTCATGGCGGGGCAACGTGGCGGACCGCCAGCCCCGGAAGCTGCCTGGCCGGATATTGTGCTGTCAGATGGATCCAGCATGACACTTTACTTTGATGAAGAAACGGTAACGATTATTCATGCGCAACCGGCCCATTCCCTCGGCAATCTCATGGTTCATTATCAGCAGTCCAATGTCATTCACCTGGGTGATCTCTATAGTCCGGAACGCTACCCGGTGCTCGCCGGTGGATCTATTGAGGGTTTTGTCGAGGGCAATGAAATGGCGCTGGCACTTGCTGATAACAATACGCGGTTTATTGCCGGCAATGGCATAGTGACCGGTCGCGCAGATGTTCAGGCCTGTATTGATATGGTCAAGGTTGTGAGGGGCCGGGTAAGCCAAATGATTTCCCGGGATATGGATCTGGATGCTGTGCTTGCGGCCAATCCTACTGCAGAGTTTGACGCCACCTGGGGTGATCCGGGACGCTTCCTGCCAGGTCTTTACCGCGAATTAGCCGGGCAATAGAGCCTTAACAAGAGCCTTCAGCGCCTATCTAAAAAGCCTTCAGCGGTTGCCCGTTCTTACCGTCCGCTGCTTCTCCAGGTTCCATTCTCTTTCCTTGAGGCTGGCGCGTTTGTCGTGATCCTGTTTGCCCTTGGCCAGAACAATCTCACATTTCACCAAATGATTTTTCCAGTACATCTTGGTGCACACGCAGGTATTCCCTTTTTGCTGAATCGCGGCAAAAATCCTGGCCAGCTCTTTAGCATGTAACAGCAATTTTCGGGTACGCGTGGGATCGGCAATAATATGGCTGCTGGCGGTGTCCAGAGGGTTTATCTGGGCACCCAGCAAGTAGGCTTCGCCATTTTTTATGATGACGTGACTATCCACCAACTGGACTTTCTTCTCGCGCAGGCTTTTGACCTCCCAACCGAGAAGCGCAATGCCAGCCTCGTAACTGTCACCCAGAAAATAGTCATGTCTGGCTTTCATGTTAACGACAATGGTGTTGTCAGAAGTTTTATTTTTTTTTGCTTTGGCCATGGGGTGCCATTATAGGCGCCATAACCTGCTCTGCCTATCAGAGTCTTTGCTGAATTCTGGTACACTCCTTTTCGAATAGCTAAGTGGTTTCAAAACAGGGGGTATTGATGTCGGTTTTGAGAGGTCAGTTCAGTTCAAAACTGGGTTTCATCCTGGCGTCTGCAGGTTCTGCCGTTGGTATCGGGAACCTGGTCGGGTTTCCGGTGATGGCGTCAAAGAATGGTGGTGGCGCGTTTCTGTTGATCTACATCCTGTTTATTGCCTTCGTTTGTTTTCCCGTTATGCTCGCAGAAATTGCCATGGGACGTGCCTCCCAGAAAAGCCCTGTGGGTGCTTTCCATGCGCTTTCCGACAGCAGTAAACCCTGGCGCATGGTTGGCGGGCTTGGTCTGATCACGCCTTTCTTTATTGGCGTGTTCTATATTGTCATTACAGTATGGATCCTGATCTATATGCTGCAGTCTGCCATTGGCAATCTCGCCATGCTGGCCGATCCGGATACTTTTGGTAAGACTGTCGGTTCGCCGGTTATGTTTGCCTATCTCGCTCCCCTTTTAGCGGCATTGTTTTATATTCTGGCTCGCGGGGTTAATGATGGTATTGAGCGCGCGGCAAAAATAATAATGCCGACTTTAATCATCATGATGATTTTG
Organism: Gammaproteobacteria bacterium; assembly: GCA_024644515.1. GTDB lineage: Bacteria > Pseudomonadota > Gammaproteobacteria > Pseudomonadales > Pseudohongiellaceae > Eutrophocola. The sequence continues at coordinate 19,116 of JAHEHN010000027.1, read as the reverse complement.
CTCATCGGTTTCGTTCTTACCCTGGATAATGCTACTGCGGGGTTGGTGTTTTACCTGATTCCGGATTTCTCGAAAATTGATAGTGGCGTTATAAATTCCGCGCTCAATCATGGCTTTTTCTCGCTGTCACTGGGAATGGGTATTTTGATTACCTATGGCTCCTATCTTAGTAAAAAAGAAAAAATGGTCAGCTCGACGCGGCTGGTGGCCATTGCCGATACCGGTGTAGCTTTTTTTGCCGGTTTGCTGGTTATTCCTGCGGTATTTGCCATTGATCCTTCTGTGAACGCGGATGAGCTGTCCGACAGCAGTATCAGTTTGATGTTCAGTTATCTGCCCCAGGTGTTTTTATCGCTGCAGGATTTTGTTGGTTACTTTGGTGCCAGTGTGGTCTCCACCATGTTTTTTACTCTGGTGTTTTTTGCCGCACTAACCTCCCTGGTTTCGATTACGGAAATTCCAATTGCCTACCTGATGGATGAAAAAGATAAATCCAGACGTGAGGCGTGTGTCATTATTGCCGGGTTTATGAGCATCTTTATTGTGATCACCACGGTGTCTTTTGGCATGAGTGATTTTTTTACCAGCTTTCTCAACTATGGCGGTCTCAACAAATCATTTTTTGACCTGATCTACGATGTCTTCTACGAAACCATTCTGCCGCTAATGGGATTTATGGTTTGTTTATTTGTCTGTTACCGCTGGAAAAAGCATCGTTTGCATGAAGAGGTGTCTCTCGAAGATGATGCTTATACCAATTCCTTGCTGGAAAAATATATTGGTATTTCTCTGGGAACATTTATTCCGGTAATCCTGCTTGCTGTGTTTGCCAATAATGTTTCCCGTATATATTTTGCCCATAATCTGTTTGGTTTCTGACAACCACAGTCTCTGATGTCACTTACCACAATTAATCAAAGTGCCTTGCTACCCTATAGCGCCAGTCAGTTATTTGATCTGGTCAATGATATTGAATCCTATCCTGAGTTTATGGATGGCTGTCTTGAAGCTGAAATACTTTCAAAAAAGGAAACCCAGGTAACGGCGCGTCTGGTACTGGGAAAGGCAGGGCTGCGTTATGGATTTACCACGTGCAATACACTTGTCGCTGATAAAAGTATGCAGATGGCGCTGAAAGAAGGGCCTTTTAAACACTTTGATGCGACCTGGTGTTTTGATGCCTTGAGTGATGCCGCCTGTAAAATCAGTTTGAAGATGGAGTTTGAGTTTTCCTCTGGCCTGGTGAATGTGGCGTTAAAGCAGTTGTTTGATAGCACCAGTAAAAACCTGGTGAACGCCATTTGTCAGCGTGCGGAGGTGCTCTATGGTAAAGGCTGATCACTCAGGCAGCGCAGTATCGCAGGAAGAAACGATCAAGGTGGAGGTGGCATTTGCACTGCCACAGCGTCAAATGATAATCAGCCTTAATGTAATAAAAGATTGCACGGCACTGGAGGCAGTAAAACAATCGGCTATTGATAAAAAATTTCCGGGCGTCGACTTCACTGATGCGGCGATGGGGATTTTTTCCAGGCCGTTAAATGGAATCGATCTGCCAAAACCAGAGGAATATGTGCTTAAAGAAAATGATCGCGTTGAAATTTATCGCAGTCTGCTAAAGGATCCGAAGCAGGCGAGACTGGATCGGGTGCAAAAAAAACGCAGCGGTAAATGATGCCAGGTGCTTATTATTACAGAGTGGTTTTCAGCTTGGGTATTACTGGTTGAACGAAGAAATTTCGCCGCTGGATTCTGATGCGCTGACGTTATCAAATTGTTCGTTTTCCGGTGTCTGTTCAAAATCACCAACGAAATGAGTGAGCTGGTCATTCTCAAAAAACACGGTCAGCCTTTCCTGTACACGTTCACCACCGCCCGGCTGAAAGCTGTAAAGGTAATCCCATCGGTCCTGATCAAATGTATCTTTCACCAGCGGTGTGCCAAGGATGAAATTGACCTGGCGTTTTGTGAGACCGGGACGAAGCTGGTCCACCATCTCCTGGGTAATAATATTACCCTGGGGAATATTCAGACGGTAAACCCCCGGAAAGGCAAACGAGGTCACACTGCCGCAGCTACTTAGCAGCAGGGAAAAGCCCACAAGGATAATCAGGTTATAAATTCGCAACGGGTGTTCAGCCTTTCACATAAAAACCGGAGAAGGCATAATACCTGAAACTCATCAATCTTGTTAAGTGACGAATTATCCAAGAGCATCGTCAGAAAGAGGCAGTAGTGAAATGACCGGAGAGAATCAGGAATTACGTAAAGCGGGGCTGAAAGTTACCCTGCCAAGGGTAAAAATCATGCAGATACTGGAGTCTGCGGAGTCCCGCCATATGAGCGCCGAGGATGTTTATAAGGCGCTGCGGGATGCTGATGAAGATGTGGGTCTTGCCACTGTCTACCGCGTACTTACCCAGTTTGAATCAGCGGGTCTTGTCACCCGTCATCATTTTGAAGGCGGCCACTCCATATTCGAAATGACCCCTGAAGACCACCACGATCACATTGTTTGTACCAAATGTGGGAAAGTTGAAGAGTTTTTCGATGAAGTTATCGAGAAACAGCAAAAAGCGGCAGCAGATAAACATGGCTTCACCATATCCGACCACTCTCTCTATATTTATGGTTTGTGTGCCAAATGTCAGGAATAGTGGATAAATAGTCACAAGAGACAGGTCACAAGAGACAAGAGACAAGAGATTTTCGTAGGTCGGATAAGCGCGGCGCCATCCGACGAGGCGACTAATTCAGTCGCCTTTTTTGTAACTTGTAACTTGTGACTGGACTATCCCAGCATCTTTTCCGCATGAGCAAGGGACTGATCGGATAGCTCCTCCCCCCCCAGCATGCGCGCAACTTCCTCAATACGCTCTTTCTGATTGAGCAGGCGTAATTGTGTGGCGGTGGAATCTTCCCCGGAGGATTTGCTGACATACAGATGTTGATGGCCCTGGCTGGCTACCTGAGGCTGATGAGTGACACAAAGTACCTGTCCCTTGTCGCCAAGCTTGCGCAGGAGTTCTCCGACAGCTTTGGCGACGCCGCCGCCAATTCCCACGTCTACTTCATCAAATACCAGGGACGGAATAGTGGAAGTTGCCGCGGTAACTACCTGAATGGCCAGACTGATGCGCGATAGCTCGCCGCCGGAAGCAACTTTGACCAGAGGCCTGGGGGGTTGCCCGGGGTTGGTGCTGACCAGAAATTCGATTCCTTCCAGACCGCTGGTTCGCGGTGTGGTATCACTAAAGCTGGTTAATGCAACACTAAAGCTGGCAGCGTTCATCCCCAAAGTGGAGAGCTGAAGATTAATTTCAGAGGCAAGTTTTTTTGCGCCTTTTGCCCTTGCCTTGCTTAGTTTTCCTGCAAGATCAGAGTAGCCCTTTTTGAGCTGTTCCAGTTCTTTCTCCATCAGACTTATCTGCACATCCGCCTCACTCAGACCATCAAGCTCTTCGCTCAATTTTCGCGTCAGTGCCGGTAATTCATTGGCAGGTACATGATGCTTGCGAGCCAGTTGGTGTATCAGTCCCATACGCTGATCTATTTCTTTCAGACGCTGGGGGTCCAGCTCAAACTGGTCAATGGCATGCTTGAGAGTTGAGGAGGCTTCCTCCACCTGAATCAGGGCGGTATTGAGGAGCTCACCGGCTTCATCTGTCTGCTTGCTGCTATAGGGAATTTCCTGGAGCAGGGAAATTGCCTTATTCAGAGACTGTTCAATATTGAACTCATCATTTTCGCAACACAGCTCTAGCACCTGCTGGTTAACCCGAATCGAGGCTTCGCCATGACTGAGTTTTTTGTGCTCTTCTTCCAGTATGCCCAGTTCATCGTCTCCCAGGGAAAGCTCTTCCAGCTCTTTTACCTGATAACTCAGTAACTGGTACTGGGCATTGGATTCTTCTGCGCGGCTGCGTATAGCATCCAGTTCCTGATTAAGTTGTCGCCATTTTGTGGCCAGGGATTTGACCTCTGCAGCGTCCTGATGCAGTCCACAATAATTATCAAGCAGGCGCTGGTGAGTGGCTGTTTTCAATAATGACTGGTGTTCGTGCTGGCTGTGGATATCGATAAGCATTTCGCCAAGGTCGCGCAGGTTGTTCAGCGTAGTGGGTTGGCCGTTTATATAGGCGCGGGAGCGTCCATCCCGGGAAATCACCCGGCGCAGGATGCAGTTGTCTTCTGCCAGGTCAAAATCACTTTCCTTGAGCCAGTTTGCAACTTCCTGGTTTTTTTCAATGAAGAAACAGGCGCTTATATCGGCTCTCTCGGCACCCCCCCGGATTACCTCACGGTCAGCCCGATCGCCCAAAGCCAGACCAAGGGCATCCAGCATGATGGATTTCCCCGCGCCGGTCTCTCCGGTGATGACGGTCATGCCAGGCGCCAGCTCAATTTCGAGCTGATCGACGATGGCATAATTATTGATAGTCAGTTGTTGCAGCATGGTCTGATTATAGCGAGTTGTTACCCTGATGTTAGTACAGTTTTTAGAATAAATCGGGATTGATTTTTCACCCTTGATTATCTTTTGGCTGCCCCCATATTCCAGCATATTCTGACGCTGTATCAATGAACTAGGCTGGAGGAGCAAGATGGCAGGTGAAGGCGCTGACAAAACCCCTGATGATCAGAATGGGGAAACAAGGGATGAAGAGATTCTGGAAGCGAGTGGAGACGTTGAATCCAACGCCAATGACGCGGACGGGGCGTCTGCTGTTTCCAGTGAGACTGATGAACTTATTCAGGAGGCTGTAGCTGCAGCCCTGGCTGAACAGCAGGACATGGTATTGAGAGCCCAGGCTGAGGTTCAAAATATGCGTCGCCGCTGTGAGCAGGATGTGGAGAAAGCTCACAAGTTTGCCCTGGAGAAATTTGGCGCTGAACTGTTGCCGGTAATGGATAATCTGGAACGCGCACTGCAGGCCGTAACCAACGCCGATGATGAAAGCGTCAAAGCCTTGTATGAAGGGGTTGAGCTGACCCTGAAAGGCTTTTCAGAAACCCTAAGCAAGAACAATATTGATCAACTGGATCCCCAGGGCGAGCCATTCGACCCGCAACAGCATGAAGCCATGTCAATTGTCGAAAATGATGATGTTGAGGCTAATACGGTACTTACCGTAGTGCAGAAAGGATATCTGTTAAATGGTCGTGTGATTCGGCCAGCCATGGTGATAGTGGCAAAGAGCTCCAAAGCATAGTCACAAAGACAGGAAAAGAGTTAAAAATTTTTAAATAAAGCCCTCTCAGGTCTTGAATTATCTGATGCAGGGCCAATATAGACGGTATTAAAGATATTTAAGCGAAAGCTTAGCTGGAGAGAAAACATTATGGGCAAGATTATAGGAATAGACCTGGGTACAACCAATTCCTGCGTTTCTATCATGGAAGGCGGTAAAGCCAAGGTAATTGAGAATGCTGAGGGTGATCGTACAACTCCCTCGATCATCGCCTATACAGAAGATGGCGAAACTTTGGTGGGGCAGCCGGCAAAACGTCAGGCTGTTACCAATCCTGATAATACATTGTTTGCTATCAAGCGATTGATTGGGCGTCAGTTTGATGACCCCGTCGTACAAAAAGATATCAAGATGGTGCCTTACAAGATCGTCAAGGCGGATAATGGTGATGCGTGGGTAGAAGTCCGCGGTGAAACCATGGCGCCGCCACAGATTTCTGCGCAGGTTCTGAAGAAAATGAAGAAGACTGCAGAGGATTATCTGGGCGAATCCGTTACTGAAGCGGTTGTGACTGTACCTGCCTATTTCAATGACTCTCAGCGACAGGCAACCAAGGATGCGGGCAAAATTGCCGGTCTTGATGTAAAGCGCATCATTAACGAGCCAACGGCTGCGGCGCTTGCCTATGGAATGGACAAGAAAGGTGGCGACTCTACCATTGCGGTATATGACCTTGGTGGCGGTACTTTTGATATCTCCATTATTGAAATTGCTGAAACAGATGGTGAACATTCCTTTGAAGTACTCTCTACTAACGGTGACACATTCCTTGGTGGTGAAGATTTCGACCTGCGTCTGATTGATTATCTGGCGGATGAGTTCAAGAAAAGCTCTGGCATGGATCTGCACAATGATCCACTGGCACTGCAGCGTCTGAAAGAAGCCGCAGAAAAAGCCAAGATTGAGTTGTCATCTGCCCAGTCCACAGAAGTGAACCTGCCTTACATTACAGCAGACGCCAGTGGGCCGAAGCATCTCGTAGTGAAGCTCACCCGCTCAAAGCTGGAATCCCTGGTGGAAGATCTGGTTGAGCGTACGCTGGAACCATTAAAGACAGCATTGAAAGATGCTGACCTGAGCGTCTCGGACATTAATGACATTATCCTGGTAGGCGGCCAGACACGTATGCCGCTGGTCCAGAAAAAAGTGACCGAGTTTTTTGGCAAGGAAGCCCGCAAGGACGTTAACCCGGATGAAGCCGTGGCAATGGGTGCCTCTATTCAGGCCGCTGTTCTTGCCGGTGATGTGACTGATGTATTGCTGCTGGACGTTACGCCATTGTCCCTGGGTATCGAAACCTTGGGTGGTGTGGCCAGTACTTTGATAGAAAAGAACACTACAATTCCTTGCAACAAGAAACAGACCTTTTCAACGGCCGATGATAACCAGACTGCAGTAACCATTCATGTGGTTCAGGGTGAGCGCAAGCAGGCCTCACAGAACAAGTCGCTGGGACGTTTCGATCTTTCCGATATCCCGCCAGCACCAAGAGGTATGCCGCAGATTGAAGTCAGCTTTGACCTGAATGCTGATGGTATTCTCAATGTATCTGCCAAGGATGTTGCCACTGGCAAGGAGCAGTCCATTGTCATCAAGGCCTCCAGTGGATTGTCTGATGAAGAAATCGAAAAGATGGTGCAGGACGCCGAGTCTCATGCTGCCGAGGATAAGAAATTTGAATCGCTGATCACGGCTCGCAATCAGGCAGATGGTCTTGTGCATGCCACCAAAAAGACTCTGACAGAAGCTGCCGACAAGGTGGAAGCTGAAGAGAAAGAAAAAATTGAAGCCGCTATTACTGCTCTGGAAGAAGCCCTCAAAGGTGACAGTCTGGAGGAGATAGAAGCGAAGACCAAAGAACTGACGGATTCCTCCAGCGGTCTGGTTCAGCGCATGTATGCAGAAGCGCAAGCTTCAGCTGAAGGCGCGCACGGAGCGTCTGCAGATGCTGGTGAATCATCTTCCGGTGACGACGATGCTGTTGATGCCGAGTTCGAAGAAGTCAAAGAAGACGAAAAATAATACGTTTTCAACTTCTGGCTTTTTACGCTAACTGACAAGACTAACGTGGGCTAAAGCTCACGTTAGTTTTTTCGTATTTGGGTTTAGTATGGATAAAAGAGATTACTACGAAGTTCTGGGTGTAGAACGGGGTGCGGACAGTGCTGAATTAAAGAAGGCCTATCGTCGTATTGCCATGAAGCATCATCCGGATCGTAATCCAGGTAATGATGAGTCTGAAAGGCTCTTCAAGGAAGCCAACGAGGCCTATGAAGTTCTGAGTGATGCGGAAAAACGCAACGCTTATGATCAGTTTGGCCATGCCGGCGTTGGGGCACAGGGCGGTGGTGCCGGTGCGCAGGGCTTCGGTGATATCTTTGGTGATATTTTCGGGGATATTTTTGGTGGTGGCGGCCGTGGTCGCAGTCATGTGCAGCGTGGTGCAGACCTGAGCTATACCCTGGCACTGAGTCTTGAAGATGCAGTGCGTGGCACTGAAGTCAAAATTCGTATTCCTACAACTACTCTTTGTGAAACCTGTGACGGTAGCGGTGCCAAGAAAGGCACGACGCCGAAAAACTGTGCTACCTGTAATGGCATGGGGCAAGTGCGTATGCGTCAGGGGCCTTTCTCTGTGCAGCAAACCTGTCCTCGCTGTCAGGGTGCCGGCAAAACCATCAAGGATCCCTGTCATATCTGTCACGGCCGTGGAAATGTTGAGGAAACCAAGACACTTTCTGTGAAAGTACCGGCTGGTGTTGATGATGGCGACAGAATTCGACTGACCGGTGAAGGCGAAGCGGGCATTCATGGCGGCCCTCCGGGTGATCTGTATGTTCAGATCGCCGTGAAGGAACATGCCATATTTGTCCGTGACGGCAGTAACCTGCATTGCGAAATCCCCATTAGTTTTGTGGATGCTGCCATTGGTGGAGAGCTTGAAGTACCGACACTGGAAGGCAAGGTGAAGCTCAAAATTCCTTCAGAAACCCAAACAGGAAAGCTTTTTCGACTGCGTAATAAAGGCGTCACTCCGGTACGCGGTGGGGCTCCAGGTGATCTTCTCTGTCGTGTTGTGGTGGAGACTCCAGTGCATCTGACTAAAAGGCAAAAAGAATTGCTTGCAGAATTTCAGGAAATACATGAAAGTCATGGCAAAAAGCAGTCGCCCAAAAAATCCAGCTGGTTTGATGGCGTCAAAAGTTTTGTTGATACATTGAAGCCCTGATCCCAGCGCTTGATAAGAGTCATTTTCGGAAGCCATTATGTTAAAAATTGCCGTGGCCGGTATTGCCGGTCGAATGGGGAAAACCATTGTTGAGGCTATCAGTAAAACCGAGGGGGTAACTCTTGGTGCAGCGTCTGTTCGTCATAACAGCCCCAGCATTGAAGAAGAAGTTGGCAGCTTGTGTGGGCTGCCACCAATGGGTGTCTATGCCGTTGATGATCTTGGTGAAACTCTGGAAGACTTTGAGGTGCTGATTGATTTCACCAGCCCCGCAGCCACCATGAAGCATCTGGAATTTTGTCTCTCAGGCAAGAAGAAGATAATCATAGGAACTACCGGTTTCTCGGATGAGCAGAAAGCATCAATAGCAGAAGCCAGTAAGCAGATCTCCATTGTTTTTGCCCCCAATATGAGTGTTGGGGTCAATCTTTGTCTGAAACTACTGGAACAGGCGGCAAAAGTAATTGGTGAAGACAGTGATGTGGAAATAATAGAAGCGCATCATCGCCACAAAAAAGACGCTCCCTCAGGAACAGCCTTGAAAATGGGTGAGGTAGTGGCCGATGCTCTCGGACGCGACCTCGATGATGTCGCCGTCTATGGGCGAGAAGGCAATATTGGTGAGCGTGATGGTCTGACAATCGGTTTTGAGTCTATTCGCGCCGGCGATATTGTAGGAGATCACACGGTGATGTTTGCCGGAGAAGGTGAGCGTGTTGAGATCACCCACAAGTCCAGCAGTCGCATGAATTACGCCACCGGCTCGGTCAGGGCGGCGCTTTGGTTACAGGACAAGGAATCCGGTTTGTATGATATGCAGGACGTGCTAAGTCTTTGATTGGTTCGTTTCTGGAACTTCAGCTGGCAAGCTACGATCTTTTTTCATAAATATCCTTTGTAACATGGACAAGGGGTGCCAGTTTTTCATACAATCTTTTTTCAATATGAAGACACTTAAACGGTTTAATATTCTGAAAAGAGTGCTGAAAAAGAATTGAGAAAAGCGGAATAGGTTTGCCTATTCCGCTTTTTTTTAGACTTTTTCATAGACAGTTTTTTTAGGTGTCCTGAATTCTCTATTTTTCACTAACTTTTCAGCCAGTTTTACTGGTTGAAGCTTTCTTCGGGCTGAATTCGGCCCGCAGAAACAAAAATGAAAAGCCCGATAGCCTAACGAGGAGAATATGCACTATAAGCCCGCCATACTGGCCCTGGAAGATGGATCCCTGTTTGAGGGAATAGCCATTGGTGCTGAGGGTCAAGCCACTGGTGAAGTGGTATTCAACACTGCCATGAGCGGCTATCAGGAGATCCTTACCGATCCTTCCTATGCCCAGCAGATTATTACTTTTACTTATCCTCATATCGGGAATACCGGCACCACCCCCGAGGATGATGAGTCCGACAAAGTCTGGGCTTCAGGAATGGTAATTCGTGATCTGCCTATGCTGGCCAGTAATTTCCGTAACGAGCAATCCCTGGGTGAATTTCTGAAACAGCGTAATGTGATCGCCATTGCGGAGATTGATACCCGCAGGTTAACTCGCATCCTGCGTGATCATGGGCCACTCAATGGCTGCATTATTGCCGGTGGCGAGCTTGATGCTGATCTCGAAAAGAACGCGGCCGGTAGAGAGTTGGCGCTGGCTGCTGCGAAGGGTTTTCCCGGACTGGTTGGAATGGATCTGGCAAAAGTAGTGAGTTGCGAGAAATCCTATTCCTGGGAGGAAGGCTTCTGGGATCTCAATGAAGGCCACCGCAAGCCTGAGCAGGAAGGGCAGTTTCATGTGGTTGCCTATGATTTCGGGGTGAAACGCAATATTCTCAGAATGCTGACCGATCGCTCCTGCAAAGTCACTGTAGTGCCTGCGCAAACGCCCGCCAGTGAAGTGCTGGCAATGTCCCCTGATGGTGTTTTTCTGTCCAATGGCCCGGGTGATCCCGAGCCCTGCGATTACGCGATTAGTGCCATTAAGGAGATCCTGGAAACTGATCTGCCGATATTCGGGATCTGTCTGGGACATCAACTGCTGGCATTGGCCAGTGGCGCCAAAACAGTAAAAATGAAACTGGGCCATCATGGCGCAAACCATCCGGTACAGTCTCTTGAGTCAAGCAAGGTATTCATTACCAGTCAAAATCACGGTTTTGCGGTTGATGAAGAGAGTCTGCCTGATTACCTCACTGCCACCTATAAGTCCCTTTTCGACGGTTCTCTGCAGGGCATTCATCGCACTGACAAACCTGCATTTGGCTTTCAGGGGCATCCTGAAGCAAGTCCCGGTCCCCATGATATAGCACCGGTATTTGATCATTTCATTGAACTGATGCAAGCAAGTAAGGCCGTATAAAAACAAGGAAACGACACTGTAATTTATCATGCCAAAAAGAACTGATATTAAAAGTATTCTCATAATTGGTGCCGGCCCTATTGTTATTGGTCAGGCCTGCGAGTTTGATTATTCAGGTGCCCAGGCCTGCCAGGCACTTCGGGAAGAGGGTTACAGAATTATCCTGGTGAACTCAAACCCGGCCACTATCATGACCGATCCTGGTATGGCGGATGCCACCTATATTGAACCGGTGGAGTGGCGCACCGTTGAGAAGATTATTGCAAAAGAGCGCCCGGATGCCATTATTCCAACCATGGGGGGGCAAACCGCACTCAATTGCGCACTGGATCTGGATCGTGAAGGCGTGCTGGCAAAATATGGTGTTGAGCTTATCGGGGCTAAAAAGGAAGCTATCGACAAAGCCGAGGACAGGGAGCTGTTTGACAATGCCATGGTCGCCATTGGTCTTGAGACGCCCAAGCATTACATTGCCCGTAGTCTGGAAGATGCCTATAAGGCCCAGGATTTACTTGGCTTTCCATGTATTATCCGGCCCTCGTTCACCATGGGTGGCAGTGGCGGTGGAATAGCCTATAACAAGGAAGAATTTGAAGAGATCTGCAAGCGGGGTCTGGATCTGAGTCCGACCAATGAACTGCTGATTGATGAATCGCTGATTGGCTGGAAAGAATATGAACTGGAAGTCGTCAGGGACAAGAATGATAACTGCATTATTGTCTGTAGTATTGAAAACTTCGACCCTATGGGAATCCATACAGGCGATTCTATTACCGTTGCGCCAGCGCAAACCCTGACCGACAAGGAATACCAGATTCTGCGTAATGCCTCAATTGCCATATTGAGGGAGATTGGCGTGGAAACTGGCGGCTCCAATGTACAGTTTGGTATCAATCCCGTTGATGGTCGTCTGGTTGTGGTTGAGATGAATCCGCGGGTTTCACGGTCATCTGCACTGGCTTCAAAAGCAACCGGTTTTCCCATCGCCCGTGTAGCTGCCAAACTGGCTGTAGGGTTTACTCTGGATGAACTCAGTAATGAAATCACCGGCGGTATTACACCCGCTTCCTTTGAGCCAACACTGGATTACGTTGTTACCAAAATTCCACGTTTTACTTTTGAGAAATTCCCCCAGGCACCTGATCGACTGACTACCCAGATGAAATCTGTCGGTGAAGTGATGGCCATTGGCAGAACTTTCCAGGAATCCTTGCAGAAAGCCTTGCGTGGCATGGAGATCGGAATCTGCGGCTTTGACCCGGTGCTCGATGTGGAAGCCAGTAATGCCAAAGACGTTTTGCTAAGGGAATTAAAAGACCCGGGTTGTGATCGCATTCGCTATGTCGCCGATGCTTTTCGAGCCGGCATGTCGGTTGAAGATTTGTTTGAACATACCGCCATTGACCGCTGGTTCCTGGTCCAGATTGAAGACATTATTCTGGAAGAAAACAGGCTAAAGGGAGCCTCCCTGGAAGATTTTACCCACGATGTTCTTTATCGCCTGAAGCGTAAAGGCTTCTCGGATGAAAGGCTGGCTGCTGTGATGGGGCTCAGTGAAGAAGACGTCAGGAACAAGCGCTATAGCCTTGACATTCATCCGGTTTATAAACGTGTTGATACCTGTGCTGCGGAATTTAGCTCAGCAACTGCCTATATGTATTCCACCTATGAAGAGGAATGTGAGGCAAATGTTAGCGACAGAAAAAAAATCATCGTGCTGGGCGGCGGTCCGAATCGGATCGGCCAGGGTATCGAGTTTGATTATTGTTGTGTGCACGCAGCTCTGGCTATGCGTGAAGAGGGTTATGAGGCCATCATGGTGAACTGTAACCCTGAAACAGTTTCCACGGATTTTAATATTTCTGACCGCCTCTATTTTGAACCGGTCACGCTGGAAGATGTGCTGGAAATTGTCCATATCGAAAAACCTGATGGGGTAATCGTCCAGTTTGGAGGGCAAACGCCGCTTAAACTGGTTACTCAACTGGAAAGACTTGGTGTACCGATTATTGGCACCTCAGCCGATGCCATAGACAGAGCAGAAGATCGTGAACGCTTCCAGCATCTGATCCAGAAACTGAATTTGAAACAGCCGCCCAACAGCACGGTAAGAAGCCTTGAAGAAGCCGTGGTCGAAGGCAAGAAAATTGGTTATCCACTAGTTGTGCGTCCTTCCTACGTACTGGGTGGCCGTGCCATGGAAATTGTCTACAACGAGGCTGAACTTAAACGTTATATCAATAGCGCAGTTGATGTTTCCCATGAAAGCCCGGTATTGCTTGATCATTACCTGAACTCTGCCATCGAGATGGATGTGGATGTGGTGAGTGATGGCAAGCAGGTTGTAGTGGGTTCTATCATGCAGCATATCGAGCAGGCTGGTGTGCATTCCGGCGACTCGGCTTGTTCGTTGCCCCCCTACAGTTTGCCAATGGAAATTCAGGACAAGATTCGACAGCAGTGTGTAGAACTTGCCATTGAATTGGGTGTTGTTGGTTTGATGAATGCCCAGTTGGCCTATCAGGATGGGGAAGTCTATATTATCGAGGTCAATCCCCGTGCATCCAGGACCGTGCCTTTTGTTTCGAAATGTATTGGCGTGTCTTTGGCAAAAATTGCTGCCAAATGCATGGTTGGAATTTCTCTGGAAGCGCAAAACTTTACCAATGAAATTGTGCCGTCTTTTTATGCGGTAAAAGAAGCTATATTCCCGTTTAACAAGTTCCCTGGTGTTGACCCGATTCTTGGGCCTGAAATGAAATCTACCGGGGAAGTGATGGGTACCGGGGCGACTTTTGCCGAGGCCTACTACAAGTCTCAGGGACTGGGTGCACTTAATTTACCTTTAAATGGAACGGCATTTATCAGTGTCAGGGAAGTTGATAAGCCGGAAATCGCTGAGCTGGCGAAAAATCTGCATTCACTGGGTTTCCGCCTGGTGGCGACAAAAGGCACGGCAAAAATTATCGAAGATGCCGGAATACCTGTTATGTCCGTAAACAAGGTCATGGAAGGCAGGCCCCACATTGTTGATATGTTGAAAAATGATGAAATTGACCTTATCGTAAACACTACGGAAGGGCGCCAGGCAATCGCAGACTCCGCTACCATTCGTAGTACAGCCCTGCGTCATGGTGTCTACTGTACAACCACCATCGCCAGTGCAAAGGCCGTTTATGAGGCACTTGTATTTGGTGGCGATACCTCAGTGAACAGCCTGCAGTACCTGCATGCACAAAATACGTCCTGATTTCTGACAGGCGCTTCTATAGTATTGATGCCGAAGTCGGTGCTGGTATCACTTTTGGAATCAATTGGTATCTAGCCGATGCAACTCCTGTTGCCGGGACTCGACAGATACGAAACAGTTAATGACCTGATAGAGGTTAGAAAGAGAGTAGGGATATGCGAAAAGTACCTATGACAATTGGTGGCGCGGAAACGCTCAGGACAGAACTAAATGACCTGAAAAGCAACGTACGCCCAAGAATTACCCAGGCTATTGCGGAAGCCAGAGAACATGGCGACCTCAAGGAAAATGCCGAATATCATGCGGCTCGTGAGCAGCAAAGCTTCTGTGAAGGCAGGATCAAGGAAATAGAAGGCAAGCTGGCGGATTCTGAAATAATCGATGTGAAGTCAATTCCGGCAACTGGCAAGGTGATATTTGGAACAACGGTCACTCTGTACAATATTGATAAAGACGTTTCAGTAACCTATCAGATTGTGGGTGAAGATGAAGCAGATGTGAAAAACGCAAAGATATCTGTCGGATCTCCCATTGCCCGCGCCATCATGGGTAAAGGCGAGGGTGATGAAGTCAGCGTGAATACCCCCGGCGGTGAAGTGTCATACGAAATTGAAAAAGTTGAGCACCTGTAGCTTTTATGTAGGAAAAGCTTTTATGCAGGAATAGCGTGAGTACAAAATGCGCGTAAACTTGTTCCGGGAAACCTGATTAAACGAAAAAGCCTCAGCGGGATATTTCTGAATGGCGACAAATATTTGAAAGATGAGGTTTTTGTTCGGCAGCTGCACGGTAGATCAGTGCAATATTACCGATAGTCTGCACCAGTTCGGCCTTTTGTAACCGGCATATCTCTTCAATTAGCGATTTCTTGTCTTCGCGGTCAGCTGCATTAACCCTGACCTTGATAAGCTCATGGTCTGATAGTGCGCGGTCCAGTTCAGCATTGATATTGTCAGACAGGCCATTGGAAACAATCACCACCGGGTTAAGGTGATGACCGATACTGCGAAATCTTTTCTGTAATTTGTTATCAAGACTCATGATTGGTGTATTGTATCCGGCTCGTGGCGAAAGGGCTGTGGATTCTACAGTAAATGGAATAATGGCGAAATCGAAAAGCAGTAAAAACTGGCTTAAAGAGCATTTTGATGATGCCTTTGTGCAAAAATCCAAAGCTGAAGGTTATCGTTCCCGAGCCAGCTATAAATTGCTGGAAATTCAAAAATCCGACCGTCTTATTCAACCAGGCATGGCGGTGGTGGATCTCGGGGCGGCCCCGGGCGGCTGGTCTCAGGTGGCTGCTCAGCTTGCAGGCCACAAAGGCAAGGTGATTGCTTCCGATATTCTGCCGATGGATCCAGTGGCAGGAGTAAGTTTTGTTCAGGGAGATTTCACAGAAGAGAGCTGTCTGAACGAAATTCTGGCATTGGTGAATGGAGCGGTGAATGGCGGTGATTCGACGCAGCAACGCTGCATTGACCTTGTAATTTCAGATATGGCCCCCAATTTAAGTGGTATGGCTGCGATAGATCAGCCACGATCAATGCATCTTGTTGAACTTGCGCTGGACTTTGCCCGTATAACCCTTAAACCGGGCGGTGCTTTTCTCGCAAAAGTGTTTCACGGTGAAGGTTTTGAGCCTCTGCTGAAAGAAGTGAAACAGGAATTCACCCAGGTGTTGAATAGAAAACCTGATGCATCCCGGTCACGTTCCAGAGAAATATACCTTTTGGCAAAAGGCTTCAAACCCTGATCATCAGAGCATGATGTAGGGGGCAACACCTTGGTATTACAGGTTTTCAGGTTAATGTGCAGAGCCCGATTCTGGTAGGCAAAGCCTCCGTTTCATGCAAGAATTAAAGATCAAAAAAGACTGAGATCTTGGGCTGGATGGGATTAAGTATTTGAAATCCCTTGTTATTTTAGAAGCAATTAAGAGATATAGAGGGCATTTCCCTTGAATGATATGGCAAAAAATTTACTCCTTTGGATGATTATTGCGGCAGTCCTGCTGACGGTATTCAATAATTTCAATCAGCCGACCAGTGCCGAGCAGCTGGATTATTCTGATTTTATTCGTGAAGTTCAGCAAGGCAATGTCACCGAAGTCACTATTAGTGGTGTCAATATTGTCGGCATGAAAAGCAGTGGTACTCGCTTTAATACCATCAGACCCTATATTGAAGACCCCAAGCTGATTGATGATCTTCTATCCCATAATGTGAGAATCCGCGGGCAGGAGCCAGAGCAGCAAAGTATCTGGACACAACTGCTTGTTGCTTCGTTTCCAATCCTGATCATCATTGCCGTATTCATGTTTTTCATGCGGCAAATGCAGGGTGGTGGCGTTGGTGGAAAGGGCGGTCCGATGGCCTTTGGTAAAAGCAAGGCCAAGATGCTCAGTGAAGATCAGGTCAAGGTCACTTTTGCCGATGTAGCAGGTGTTGATGAAGCCAAGGAAGATGTTAAAGAATTGGTGGACTTTCTGCGTGAGCCTGACAAGTTTCAACGTCTGGGGGGAAGAATACCCCGCGGTGTGCTAATGGTAGGTCAGCCTGGTACAGGTAAGACGCTTCTGGCCAAGGCTATTGCTGGTGAAGCAAAGGTACCCTTCTTTTCCATCTCCGGGTCTGATTTCGTAGAGATGTTTGTGGGTGTTGGCGCTTCGCGTGTCAGAGACATGTTCGATCAGGCAAAGAAACAGTCCCCCTGTATTATTTTTATTGATGAGATCGACGCGGTTGGCCGTCATCGTGGTGCTGGCGTTGGCGGTGGGCATGATGAGCGCGAACAGACTCTTAACCAGTTATTGGTTGAGATGGATGGTTTCGAAGGCAATGAAGGGGTGATCGTTGTTGCTGCTACCAACAGGCCTGATGTTCTGGATCCGGCGCTATTGCGACCTGGCAGGTTTGACCGTCAGGTTGTGGTTGGATTACCTGACATTCGTGGTCGCGAACAGATCCTCAAAGTGCATATGCGTAAAGTACCGATATCTGATGGCGTTGATGAGGCCGTGCTGGCCCGAGCTACGCCAGGATTTTCCGGTGCTGATCTGGCAAACCTGGTCAATGAGGCCGCTCTCTTTGCTGCGCGTGGAAGCAAGCAGCGGGTGACCATGGAAGAATTTGAAAAGGCCAAGGACAAGATAATGATGGGCGCTGAGCGCAAGTCCATGGTCATGTCTGAAAAAGAAAAATTAAATACCGCTTACCATGAAGCTGGACATGCCATAGTGGGCCGTTTGGTCCCGGAGCATGACCCGGTTTACAAGGTGAGCATTATTCCTCGAGGCAGGGCACTGGGTGTCACCATGTTCTTACCCGAAGAAGATCGCTACAGTCATAGCAAACAGAGCATTCTGAGTCAGATTTGCAGTCTCTACGGTGGTCGTATTGCAGAAGAGATGACCCTGGGCGCAGATGGGGTTACCACTGGTGCATCCAATGATATTCAGCGAGCTACCCAGATGGCCCACAATATGGTGAAGAAGTGGGGTCTTTCCGAACGTCTCGGTCCTTTGCAGTATGACGATGAGGCAGATGAGGTATTCCTGGGTCGATCCTCGGCTGGCCAGAGTAAAGTGCTTTCCTCCGATACCACCAAGGCAATCGATGAAGAAGTGCGCAGCATTATCGATTCCTGTTATTCCCGTGCGCAGCAGATCCTGACAGATAATCGGGATAAACTGGATGCCATGAAAGATGCCTTAATGGAATGGGAAACCATTGATGCCGGCCAGATTGACGACATTATGGAAGGGCGCAAGCCGCGTACACCGGAAGGCTGGCATGATGATGATTATGGCTCTGGCACAAGTGTGCGCGCTTCAGCTGATGATTCGGAAGACGGTAAAAAAGACGACAAGGACAGCAAGAGTAAAGCGGATTCCAACAAGCCAATAGGTGGTCCGGCGGGTGAGCACTAGGCAACAATCCCGAAAACCCAATAATGCTGATAAGGAGCTCTTCTGAGCTCCTTTTTATTTGGCCCATTTTAAAAATTTGAAGCAAGAGTATGAGTAAACTTTCAACATTGTTTGATTTTGCCGGAAAAAAGCTCGATCTGTCCGTGTCTCATGTCATGGGTATTCTTAATGTCACTCCCGACTCCTTTTCGGACGGCGGTGAACTTATGAATGACAGTGGACTGGTCTCTCTCTCAAAAGTGCTGGAGCGTGCCGAAGAAATGGTTAATGCCGGGGCCGCTATTCTTGATATTGGTGGTGAATCTACTCGACCGGGTGCTACAGAAGTTTCCAGTCAGCAGGAAATGGACCGTGTGCTGCCAGTTGTGGAAGCGGTAAAGCGAAACCTGGATGTCATAATTTCTGTGGATACCAGTAACCCTGAACTGATCCGTCAGTGCCGAGCAGCTGGTGCAGGATTGATCAATGATGTCAGGGCGCTTGCGCGGGAAGGGGCATTGGAAGCTGCTGCTGTTGCAGGCCTGCCGGTTTGTCTGATGCATATGCAGGGTTCACCCAGGGATATGCAGGATGCTCCCGGCTATGAGGAAATTGTTGCGGATATTGCGGATTTTCTGAGACAGCGGGTTAAGGTCTGTAATGATGCGGGTATTGAAAATGACAGGATCCTGCTTGATCCTGGCTTCGGATTTGGTAAAACGCTGGAGCATAATGTTGAGTTGCTGGGCAGACTCACGGAGTTACAAGCGTTAAAATTACCCGTGTTGATCGGGGTCTCAAGAAAACGAATGATCGGCACAATTACCGGCCGCAGTGAAAAAGACCGGGTTCCAGGCAGTATTGCAGCAGCAGTTATAGGCGTGATGAATGGGGCAAGACTGGTGCGCACCCATGACGTTGCCGGGACCGTAGATGCAATAAAGGTCTGCAATGAAGTGCTGAAGGTAATGTAACCAGCAATAAAAAAAACAATAATTCTCCAAGACGTTGAAGGTGGACATAGACGTGACCGACAAAAAATACTTTGGAACCGATGGCATCAGGGGAAGAGTGGGCTCTTACCCTATAACTCCTGACTTTATGCTCAAGTTAGGCTGGGCCACAGG
>JAHEHN010000081.1 GCA_024644515.1 Gammaproteobacteria bacterium | reverse complement strand
CGACTACCTGGTTCAGCAAGGCAAAATTACAGCGAAGGATCTGGACGAAGTGGAGAAGGGCGTTTCCCTCTATGGTGGCACTATCACCAAGATACTCATGGAAGATTACAAGATAGAGCCCGATGAAATCGGTAAATCTCTGGAACTCTATTACCGTGTGCCCTACATGAAGTTCGATCCCAACATCACCCTGCCAATGGATCTGATGGAAAACCTGGGGGCAAGTTACTTAAGAAATAATCTCTGGCTTCCCATCGCTGGCAGCAAGGAAGAAGTCACCATTCTTATCAGTAATCCTAGTGATTACCAGCGCATCATGGAAATCCAGGGCATTCTGAATGCCAAGAATTATGTGTTCAGAATAGGTTTGCCCGAGGATATTCTCAAATACCTTGGTGGTACTGATGAAGAAGAAGAGCTTGAAGAAGGCTTTGATGATGTATTCAAGAGTCTTCAGGAAGAAGGTGGTATTGAGGTCGATGAGGGCGAAGAGGAGAGTGATGACTCTGAAAGTGCGGCTGCCGCATCCGGGATTATTCAGCTGGTTAATCGAATTATCGTTGAGACCGCCTGGGCGGGTCAGATATTCACATTGAACCTGGCAAGGATAAAAGTCCCGGTATTGTAAGAGTCCGAGTGGATGGCATCTGTCGGGAAATCCTCAAAGTGCCTGCGGAACATACGGGTGCCTTGATAGCCCGAATCAAGGTAATGTCCAGACTGGATATTTCCGAACGTCGCCTTCCGCAAAATGGTAAATGTAAATTAAAGATAAGGGGCAGGGCGCTGGAACTTCGTGTTGCCACCGTGCCAACAGTGAATGGTGAGAGTGCAGTACTTCGATTGCTCGCCGCTGGCTCGGCCATGCCTCTGGATAAGATGAATCTGTCTCCAGCCAATATGGAAAACCTGTTGGATGCTGTCAAGCATCCTCATGGATTGTTACTGGTGGTAGGTCCCACAGGTTCTGGTAAAACCACCACTTTGCATGCGGTGCTGGGCTACCTGAATCAACCGGACAGGAAAATATGGACTGCTGAAGACCCGGTGGAAATTACCCAACCAGGTTTGCAGCAAGTACAAATGCAGTCAAAGATCGGTTTTACCTTTGCTGCCGCCATGCGTGCTTTCCTGTGTGCGGACCCGGACATTATTCTGATTGGTGAAATGCGAGATCATGAAACTGCGGCTATCGGTATTGAAGCCTCACTCACCGGTCACCTTGTATTATCAACCCTACACACTAACTCAGCCCCTGAAACCATCACTCGTCTGCTGGATCTTGGGCTCGACCCTGTCAACTTCTCTGATGCGTTGATTGCTATTCTGGCGCAGCGACTTATCAGAACATTATGCGGAAAATGCAAAGAACCCTATAAACCGGAAGAAAAGGAACTAAATCACCTAATTGAGCAGTACGGCACAGAAGACTTCAAAACTTTAGGTTTAAATGCTTCTGAAATTGAGCTTTGCCGTGCAGTAGGCTGTGATGAATGCGGTGATACCGGTTATAAGGGACGTACTGGCGTGCATGAACTGCTGGTAGGAACCCACGAGCTTCAGTCCATGATTTACAAAAAGGCCGATCTTTCGGACCTTACGGCGCAAGCCATCAAGGATGGTATGCGGACGTTGAAGCAGGATGGTATCTACAAAATCTTCAAGGGCTTTACTGATTACGAGCAACTCCTGAGAATTATTGCTGAATAGCGGCATTATTCTCGTTTGGTTGGCAGTCTTGATGGCTGCACTGTAATCAGGCCAAAAGGCTAATTTCCAAAAATGCGGGTTATTTCACATATTGTTCTGAGTTCCTGGAATTTCAGAACAAGGCGTTAGTGTCCCTGTGTTAGTGGATTATCTGTCCCTTGCGAGCCATTGTTGGAGGTAATCCACATGTTTAAAAGTATTGTTCTTGGATTTGTTCTGGCCGCCACGCTCGGAGTTGCCCTGGCAACCGAATTATTCTTGCGATTTGGCATGCAGCCTCAATTTTTTCTTTTATTTCTGTCCGGGCTGTTTATAGCAATGCTCCTGGTGCATCGCGGAATCACGGTTCTTTTCGCTGTAATTGTGCTGACTGTTTCAGTGTTGCAGTCAGAGCAGATGTTAATAACTAACGGATTTGACAAGGACTTGTTGATGGTGGCCTTGCTTCTGGTGGCTGTCTACCCCATCGTACACAAAGCAATGCATTCCTGAGCTTTATCCGGTAACTGTGACTTTTGCTGGTGGAAGCAAGCCATACCTGGCATATTGCGCTGCACAATAAATCCCATGAATTTCTGTATCAGTGCAGGCAATAGGTGTATCAGCCATAATCAAAAACTCAGGCATATTTTTAGTCAAAAAATAGTTACGAAAAGTGCTGTTTTTATAGGTACTTTTCGTTTCACTATTATTTTTACTAAAAAAATGCTGAGAAATTATGCACAAAAATATTTCGCGGTCTAATCAGCCTTTAAAAACAGGGGTTTTATGAAGACCCTGTTACTTTAATTTATAACCCGTTGAAATATAGAGATAATTATTTGATTAAAATTTAGGCAATTTGTAATCAAACGCCAAGGTGTGGGCAGTGCGCTAGTGTGACCATGGCTTATCCATAGACTTATCCACAGATTCTGTGGAAAAAATAGTCTCACCAATCTTGAAAACCAGTTTCCACAGGTTGTATCCCTGATTTCCCATCTGGTGATATAATTTTGTCGTTCCGGTTATCTTTTTCCGGACTCCTATCAGAGAGTATTAATGATCGAAATTGATGAAAACATCCCTTTCCTCTGGCGTTTGAGGGCACAGGAAGATGGTGATGGGTTTTGTATTGTTTCCATGGTCGTGCCATTCAATGCTGGCGATAGAAACCTGGAGCACACTATTGAGACAGATATAGTGAGCCTTACCGCGGATTACAGTGGCGAAGAGGAAGATGAAATCCTGGAATGGAACGAGGATGACATCAGCCTGTTTTTGAAGTTGATTGCCAGCAGCCAGTTTGGCCAGTCAAACAACACTTGCGGTACTATCAAGGTAGATCTGAATGATCCCGATACCATTGAAATTGTAAATATTGTCGCTGCAGCAGGCTTTGGTCTGGCACAGACCGGGGATAATTACCTGATTGACTCAGATAATTCGCAAATAAGTTTTAGCTGCGAGATAGGCTCACAAATTTCCCTGAACACTGTTACCGGTTACAAGCGCGGTGTCGTCGTTGATATGGATGACGACCATGTTGTCTGCGTGATGCAGGAGCGTATAGAGCAGGTATCGTCGAACCAGGATGATGAAATTCTGCCCCATGATGTGCTGCTGGTAAAACGTCACCAGGTACTGGACCCTCTATACACCCGCGATGAGCCTTACAAGTCGGATGTTCTGCATTAGCTTTTCTCTTCAACTTTTTTCATTCGCTTTTCCTATTTCCTAACATTAGATAAAACAGTAGCCACCTATGAGCAAGTTTGAAGCGGAAGTTTCCAAACGCCGCACTTTTGCCATCATTTCTCATCCCGATGCTGGTAAAACCACTATTACTGAAAAATTACTGCTGTGGGGAAGACTCATTCAGAAAGCCGGTACGGTTAAGGGCAGAAAATCTGACCGCATGGCCACCTCTGACTGGATGACCATGGAGCAGGAGAGGGGGATTTCTGTGACTTCCTCGGTGATGCAGTTTCCCTATCATGATCGAATGGTCAATCTTCTGGACACGCCGGGACATGAAGACTTTTCAGAGGACACCTACCGCACCCTGACGGCTGTGGATTCAGTGTTGATGGTCATTGATGGAGCCAAGGGGGTAGAGGCGCGCACCATTAAACTTATGGAAGTTTGCCGCTTGCGTGACACGCCAATTCTGACCTTTATAAACAAGATGGATCGGGATATTCGCGATCCCATCGACTTACTTGATGAAGTGGAAAATATTCTGAAGATCGAATGTGCTCCCATCTACTGGCCTCTAGGCATGGGCAAGGAATTCAAGGGAATTTATAACCTTTATACAGATACCATTTACGTTTATGACCATAGCCATGCGGATGAGGTGAGTGAAGTGCTGACCATAGATGGCCTGGACAGTGATGAGGCGGCAACGTTACTGGGCAGCTATGTGGAAGATTTCCGTGAAGAAATTGAACTGGTACGTGGCGCAAGTCATGAATTTGATCTGCAGGCCTATCTGGAAGGCAGACAGAGCCCGGTCTTTTTTGGTACGGCACTGGGTAATTTTGGCGTCGAGCAGATGCTCAATGATTTTGTTGAGTGGGCGCCAGCGCCTCAAAACAGGGAAGCTGCCAGTCGTGAAGTGGATGCCAGTGAGAAAGAGTTTTCCGGATTTATTTTCAAGATCCAGGCCAACATGGATCCGCGTCATCGTGATCGAATTGCCTTCATGCGTATTTGTTCAGGCGCCTATGAACAGGGCATGAAAATGAGGCATGTGCGAACCGGTAAGGAAATTCGAATCAGTGATGCGGTGACTTTTCTGGCGGGGGAAAGAGAGCAGGCTGAGTATGCGGTATCCGGCGATATCGTTGGCCTGCATAATCACGGCACCATCCAGATTGGAGATACTTTCACTTCGGGTGAGGATCTGCAATATACCGGAATCCCGCATTTTGCTCCGGAACTTTTCAAACGTATCCGCTTGAAGGATCCACTGAAGCTCAAGCAACTGTTAAAAGGTTTGCGACAGTTATCGGAGGAAGGGTCTACCCAGGTATTCATGCCTTTGAACAATAATGATCTGATTGTGGGCGCGGTAGGGGTGCTGCAGTTTGAAGTGGTAGCCTATCGACTCAAGGATGAATATAAGGTGGACTGCGTATATGAGCCGGTTAATGTGTACACCGCCCGCTGGGTTTACTGCGAGGATAGTGCGAAGCTTGAAGAATTCAGACGCAAGGCCGGTGACAATCTGGCAATGGACGGCGGTGATTATCTTACCTATCTTGCGCCTACCCGCGTCAATCTGGAGCTGACCCGGGAGCGATGGCCGGCTATTGAATTCAAGGCGACCAGGGAACATTAATTACTCAATGCCAAAAGGGACTATTTCTTTCCGACAAATTCCCGATAGGCTATAGGAAATACCACCATCAGAATTACTAAGACCATTAGGGCGTCGCGATCGATATAATACTGTCTGAAGAAATCATCCGGCATATTTATCGCCAGACTCAAAAGAGCAATGATGATAATCAGCGCAATCCCTCGAAAGGCCACCATCCCTGTTATGGCAATGGCGCCAAGGCAGATCAACAGGTAATTCTTTTCAACACCAAAGCTTTCCAGCAGGCTGGCACTAAGGGTGACACCGACGGTCATAAAAACGATGAGGGCCAATAACAAGATCTTCATAACGCTATGCGGTCCCCAAAAAGTCGACTAAACAATGTTCTGATCAGGTCTGAAGTGGGTATTTGATTGACCTGAAGTTTATACAGATTCTCCGCATCAGATCAGCAAACACATATCAGATAAATTTATCTTCGTCATCGCCGTCATCATGATTGACAAGTGATAAGCCACCAGTCCGATCTTCTTTATCTTCAGTACTGACTTCAGATTCGGCAAGTGAGACCTTCAATCGCAGGTTATTGGCAGAATCTGCATTTTTAAGTGCTTCTTCAAGGGTAATTACGCCTTCCCGGTACAAGTGATAAAGTGCGGAATCAAAAGTTCGCATTCCCTGCCCCTCGGATTTCTCCATCACTTCCTTGATATCCTCGATCTTGCCATTTTTGATCAGATCCTGCACACGGGGAGTTCCCAGCAGAATTTCAATGGCTGCAGCGCGTTTTCCGTCTACCGTAGGGATCAGACGCTGGAAGACGAAACCGCGAAGATTCAGTGATAAATCGAGGTACAACTGTTTGTGTCTTTCTTCAGGGAAGAAGTTAATGATGCGGTCCAGAGCCTGGTTGGCATTATTGGCATGAAGCGTCGACAGGCAAAGGTGACCGGTTTCGGCAAAAGCCAGAGCATGTTCCATGGTTTCCTGGGTTCTGATCTCACCAATCAGGATTACATCAGGTGCCTGGCGCAAGGTGTTTTTTAGCGCTTCCTCGTAGGAAATAGTGTCGACGCCAACTTCGCGCTGGTTGATGATGGATTTCTTGTGCTGATGCACAAATTCCACCGGATCCTTGATAGTAATGATGTGACCATCTGAATTGGAATTCCGATAATCGATGAGTGAGGCCAGGGAGGTGGATTTACCAGAGCCGGTACCGCCAACAAAAAGCACCAGGCCGTTTTTTGCATCATTAACTTGGTCAGGGTTTCAGGCAGACCCAGGTCCTTGAAGTTGGGACTATCAGTTTTAATATTACGGGCAACAATCCCGACTTCATTGCGTTGCTGGAAAATGTTTACACGAAAACGACCAACGCCTTCTTCAAAAAGGGCAAGGTTCATTTCCGGACAATGTTCAAATTCCTCGATCTGCTCGTCGCTCATAATCGAGTAGGCTATTTTTTTTGTGTAACCAGGTGGAAGTGATTTCTCGGTCATAGGCATCAATCGCCCAAATGCTTTCATGCTGGGTGGAGCGCCGGTAGTCAGAAAAAGGTCGGAACCATCTTTTTCAATCATTACCTTAGAGGAGGTCTTTTAATTCGATAACTACAGCCTTTCAGATCAGCACTTGTTGATGTGCTTGCTTGGTCTTTATCAGAATCGTTTTTCAGTGTACCACTTTACCTCAACCGCGGAATCATGAACCATGTCCTGCACGCCCAGAGTCAGCACAAACAGCGCCATTCGAATTAATACGCCGTTGTCAGTCTGACGGAAAATGGCAAGACTGGGATGCTGATTCAGGTCTACATCCAATTCATTGGCTTCAGCCCGTGAATCACGGGGTAAAGGATGCATAATAACGGTATTGGGTTTGCAGTGACTAGTGTAAATAGCCTGGTTTAGGCGAAAGCGACCACGATAAATATCTGCTTCCTTGCGATCTTCAAAGCGCTCTTCCTGTATGCGGGTGAGGTAAACCGTATCGTTATCCTTCAGTCCGCTCTCCATGTCATCAGTTTCTATGACGGTGTTACCACGCTGACGAATTATTTCTACAATGTCTTCCGGCATTTTCAGCTCGGCCGGTGAAATCAGCGTGAAAGTAATATTGTCATACAG
>JAHEHN010000018.1:10360-36229 GCA_024644515.1 Gammaproteobacteria bacterium | reverse complement strand
TGCTATCGCCGTCCCTTGCCTGGTCAAACATGGAATATGCCGGGGATGTCAGCATTGGCAGCAATGACAATGTCTCCAGCGCTGTCAGTGAACGCGATATTTTTAACGACCAGTTTCTCAGCGCCAATTACAATCTTGGCAAACTCTGGGTTCCCACCCCGGGCAGGTCTTTTCTGCTCGGAGGCCATCTGGGACTGCAGAACTTCAGCGACAGTGACGGCCTGAACAGAACTGCCTATGCGGAAATAAACTACCTGCCCTGCATACTGGCGAGGTGGTGGCAGGAAATCTTGGCTCCGCCAACCGCCTGAACTATACCGTTATTGGCGACCCGGTTAATCTGGCTTCACGTCTTGAATCCCTGAGCAAAACCTATGGTGGCGGAATCATTGTCAGCGAAGAAACCAAAAACGAAGGCGCGGATTTTATTTTCCAGGAACTGGATCTGGTGCGTGTTAAAGGCAAAGCCCAACCGGTACGAATCTTCGAACTGATAGGCACAACCGACACTATGACATCACGTCAGCTTGAACAGATCACAGGTTTCAATAACATGCTTGGCCATTACCGAAAACAGGCATGGCAAGCGGCACTGGATGCTCTCACAACGATTGAATCAGGAGAGAACGATACGCTCTGTCACTTGTTCCGGGAGCGCATTGCAATCTATCAACACAATCCCCCCGGGGCTGACTGGGACGGCGTATTTACTTTTCAAAACAAATAAAAAACCGGAGACAAGCTCCGGTTTATTATTTCAGTATAAAGACTATTTAATACTGGTTTTCCAGCACCATCACACCCGCTCCGGTATTGGAAATCGGTGCATGATAATGCTTGTGGATGAGCTTGGCATCCTTCTGCAATGCACCTCGCATAACCAACCACATAATGGTTTCAATACCTTCTGTGCCTGTTCTGCGCATAATTTCACTGTTGGAGAACTGGGTAAACCATTCCGGATTATCTACCATCTGGTTCATGGTTTCGATATCGAAATCCACATCGATCAGGCCGGCTCTTTCGCCCTGTAACTGGTGCGACATACCGCCAGTACCAAAAATAACAACGCGCGTATCTTCCGGATAGGACTCAATCGCCTTGCCCAGCGCATGGCCCAGTTTCAGACAACGGGCAGCGGTAGGTACAGGATGCTGGACCACATTGACTGCCAGAGGGATAGTTTTAACCGGCCATTCCTGCAAAGTGCCATATAGGGCTCGCAGCGGGTTAACGAAACCATGGTCTACGAGCATTTCCTGACAAGTACAGATATCAAATTCCTGTTCTATCAGGGACTCGGCAATATGCCAGGACAACTCTGCATCACCGGGAAAAGGCGCCTGCGGTTTTAGGCCCCAGCCTTCATCTGCATTTTCATAGATATCAGCACAGCCCAGAGCAAAGGTAGGCATTTTATCCAGAAAGAAGTTAAGACCATGATCGTTATATACAACAATCACAACGTCAGGGTTGGCTTTTTTCAACCATTCCTTGGCGGGCTCATAGCCGTCAAAGAAACGTTTCCAGTATGGTTCCTGCTGCAAGCCATGCTCAATAGCATTACCCACTGCCGGTATGTGCGAGGACGTCAGTCCACCAATAATTTTAGCCATTCCAGTAACCTCCTGACTTTTCAAGTTTCTCAATCAGGCCGTCTGCTCTTTGCTGCAGTTTGTCCTGGAATTCTTTGGTTGTAATACCCTGAAACGCCGCTCCAGCATCCTGCACAGAGGTACCGCGAGGAATTGCCATTTTGGCCATGTAGTAAATGTTGCAACCCAGCCTCAGCATTCTCAGGAAGTCTTTCTGTACCACGCACTCTTTGAAATCACCGGTTACGCCAAACTTGTCGCAATAGGCAACGGGGTCACTTTCAAATTCGTCGCGGCACTCTTCCTTGTTGAAGGTGAAGAGCATCTTGTTGATGTTGTAGGAGGCATGGGCAGTTTTACCATCAAATACATAAGTGCCCGGAATATCTTCGTAATCGTGCTTTTTCCAAACCATAAGGGGATACCCTGTTTTTTCTCAAAAATATATTTTTTGAATGAATATCAATATTTTACGCGATAAAAAACCGCATCAGCGGTTATTTGGAGGGGCTATTATAGTAAATCAAGCGGGTCTCGTCCTGATTTAAAGCAAGTTTCTTTTACTATGCTGAATCAACCCCTGCTTTTAGCTCTTGCCCTTTACTTACCAACTTCAAGACTGGCATCTCCCGGTGTTCGGGAAAACATCGCCGCCGCTTCGATTTCACAGTCATAGTCATACAAAGGGGTATCGTCAGCAACGCGGAACAATTCATGTCTGCCAACATAGGCCGAGCTCATGTAAATGGGATCTTTCAGGGTATATTCGTAAATCAGTACCTGGCCATCCTCGCTCACGCTGAAACGCTCCACCAATGTTTTTCTGGCACTTGAAGGCATGTCATTGCCAGCGCCCAGCTTCTGTGTGGCCGATCCCAGTCCCCAGCGTGACGGGATATAACCTCCGCTTTCAAGCACCAGGGTTTCGCCATCAACCCTTGCCCTGACAACGCCAAACAAGCCATCCAGCCGAGGCCTTACTGGCAGACCATTGAGCGCGACACGCCGTGTTATTTCCCAGGCTTCGTTATATAAAACTGCCGTTTCATCTTCAAAGCCCAGATCAAATAGATAAGGTGCATTAAACATATCTGGAAAATTCATCGGTTCGCAGGTATTGGCGGGAGAACGTTTCGGGTCATAGTCTTGCCAGACCTGCCTTCCCCTTTCATTCAGGGGAAGTAACATTTCAGAACCAAATCCACCGCGAGAACTCCAGCGCCCGGCCAGCTTTTCCAACCCGGTAACAGACGCCAATACATCGCTGTCCACGGTTTCATAGTCGGCCCTTTCTGAAAAACTGTAACGGGTGCCATCCGCGGTAATAAAAAATGAGGAATTTATGAAACGAAAAGCAGGCTCCCGATTGGGGTTGCCGATAATAGTAATCTGCTGTCCAGGCAGGAAAGACTCATTAGTGACCCCCATGCGGCGCATACCTGAGGTCGCCATGGATTCTACTTCCCATCGCTGAATTTCTTCATCCTGCGCCACACCATCAATATAGCTGATGCCATCGACTATCAGCGACGAGTGGGGGCTGCGCAATTTAAAATCAACAACAGTACCGCGAAGCTCAATTTGGCTTTGCATGTCAAAATGGGCAACAAAGGAATGATGTGCCTGAACTATGCTACAAATAAGCAGAAGTATTGCTGCATTGAATACCGATTTCATTATCTTGTTCCAGTTGTTGTTTTCAGGCTGGCTGCCCATTACCTGTTAGTTTACCAGCCACCGGCACCAGGTCCATAATCCGCATCCCAGTTACTACCCACATCATCTGGTAAATTGTACAGGACTGCATGGATTTCCTGCAGCATGCCATTCTTGATCTGAAAGAATTCCCCGACAAGGCGATCGTTGGAGGTAGCAACACTCTGGCTTTCCATACCGCTCTTCAAGCCAAATCGCACAATGGATAAAACAATTCCACGCTCCTCATCTACCACTGGATAACGTCTGTCCCAGAGATTTCGACCGATAAAGCGCCCTGTATCAAAACCATCTGGAGCCGAACGAAAACCACCGTCAGTAAACTGACCGGTAGTCTGCAAGCCATTTTCAAAACGATCCGCATCATAAAGCAGGTCAGCGGGATGATATTCCTCAGTGCCATTGGTCTGAAATGCACGCCAATAGCTTTCAGCCGCGGCAATCAGTCCGTAGTAGGAATCCCTGTCTGCGATCCTGATACTATTATCGAGATTTGTTGAGAGCGGATAATCAACAAGACGTTCAGGCCCCCACAAACGATCGGCATCACCCTGGTTGGCACGAATTACTTCTACTTCGGTAATAGCGTTACTTGCTACCTTGAGGCGAACCATGACCATGGTGTAACTACCATCAGAATTTCTGACCACGGCTTCTGTTGCCACATCACCCAGGCGGGGGTTGGCAATATCCCAGCGATAAGCGGTTTCATACGCCTCATTCCAGAATACCTGATTTAGATTAACAATACGATTATTATCGGTAATCTTCACATCATTGGCCACAGGAACGGCGGCCGGATTATTTGCGTAAAGCGCATTCAGATAGCTATCCATAAATCCTGACAGGCAAGCCCGATCACAACCAATCTGCGCACTTGCACTACCTGCATAACCAGATAACACAAGCATCACCCAAAACAGACTCTTTTTCATTTTATTATTCCTTCTTGTAACTTTTCTATAATAGCGCGTAATAACGCAGAATATTTCCGGCTTCCTTTCTCCGCCCGATCCCTATAATGACATGACGCATCAGCCAGTCATGTTTACCCTTCTCCACTTCAAAAGTAGGAAAAGCTCGCAGATAGTAATCCTCTTCAGGAACTATCGGTCCATTATCAAAAATCCATGCCTGAATTTTTGCAATAGTATCCGGATGCCTGCCCCACAAATAACCATTATTACGTAACAGGATAAGTGTGCCATCATCTTCTTGAAGCATATAGCGCGCATCAAAAGCCAGCACGCCGTCAGGCCTGAACAATGCCCAGTCACCGCCACTGTCAGGGAGAGCCTGACCATTCAGATAAGGGCCACTCACCTTGCCACTGTCCAGATAGACAGCACCGCGACCGGCACCGGTAGGCATATTCGCGATGTTATGTACGCGGGTGAAATCCAGGTCAATTTCGAAAATGTATTCCATCTTCGGCGCATCAAAAGTAGACACGCCATCAAAGGGGCTGGACCAGGCCTCAACAGCAGCAGGGCCTGATGCTGAAGCTGTGGAATTACTTTCCTGCGCACTGGCAACTGCCGGTACCGCGGCCACGGCTGCCAATCCGAGTTTACTCATGTCGTTGATAAAATCCCGTCTATCCATGGTTTCTATTCCCCCTCTTTGCCTGACTCAGGCAATAAACCAGCTAAATAATGACTGGGTGCCTGGCCTCAATTTTCTATCAAGTAATTTACTAAAATGTGTCTGCATTAAATCTTTATCTGTAATCTCGGGCAATTGAAGATATTCAAGTGCCAATTCACAGGACCAGCTTTCCTTTTCCGCTTGCGGCTGATAAACAGCATGCTGCAATTCCAGCATGACATGTTTTCGTTGCTCGGCAGCCAGTCCACTGATCATCAGGTAATCTGCCCAATTGCTTAATCCCATTACAGGCATCCCCTTTTCTGCCGCCATCTGACTGAGACTTTTTCGCCATTGACGCACCGGATCATCTGTAAGAGCGACAGCATGAATCCCGGTAGCTGAAAGGTTCTCGGCAAATGAGCGTGAATGAAGATCATTATCTCGATACAAGACTATTCCGCGTCGTTGCTGCAGTTCCGCAAGGGGTTGAACTAACATTTCTGGTTTGGCAGTCAGATAAGCAGGCAAGGAACCCAGTGCTACCAGGGAGCCACCGCCCTTGATAAAGCGCCTGCGACCAGTTCTTTTCAGAAAGCTGTATTCATCATTCATCGTGATTCCTTCTCTGCCAGGTAGCTGACTATTGTCTGCAGCTGTTTATCACTCACTTCGCCCCGACTAATCGGAAACATAATGCCAAAGCCATTACGCACAACAGTTTCAATATATGGACCCTGCAGGTCGTCACGATTTTCAAGAATTGCCAACTCCGCTGACATGCGACGTCCAAGTATGCCCGCCCCCATTCCGCCTGAACGATGGCACATACCGCATTTTTCCTGGAACAGTCCTACCCCGCTTTGCTTTTCCAGATTTAACCAGTCATCTTGAGCCAGCGCAGTGCCCGTAAGGAGCAATAAAGGGACTAGACGAAAAAAATATTTCATGAATTTAACCCCTCTCGTTCTGGTAATTCGCAGGCCAGATACCACTCTTGCCGGGTGAGAGAACACCGTTGGGATCCAGTGTGTCTTTAATGCGCTCATTGAGACGACGCAAGGCGTGGTTATTGAAGTCATAGGTATCAGCTATCAGATCCATATATTCGATATGGGCGCGGTACTCCCCATAGCCTTGCTCACTGGCATCATTGACCAGGGAACGAAAGAAGCGATCAACCCTGTCAACCATATCCGGATCATCCTTGTTAAACAAAACCTGATTTACATTAGTGATATGCCTTTCCGCCAGCGCAAATGAGCCGTGATAGTCCATCCCGAATTCGTTATAGCGGTCAAAGGTTCGGCGAAACTGCGCCAGAGCAGCATCACCGGACTGCGGCAAGGCCGGTGAAAAACCAACGTGGGCACCACGCCCCCCATGCCAGGAGGCATTCTGTAATGGGAAGGTAATCGGAACACCGGCAAAAGGCTGCAGCTCTCTTGGGTCCCCATCGCGCCAGATACCCTGTTTCATTTCATAGGAGGTTCTGCTCGCAAAAATACTTTTTACTTTTTCTGCCATGGCGGTAGTTACTTCTTCATAGCCGTAAAAACGCAAATTTACACTCCACCAGCCAAGTCCAAACTGCGCCCTGATTGCATCAATAACGCTGTCAGGTAAGGCACCAAGGCCATCGTACCAATCAGTTCGGTTAGTAAGCACAGCTGCAGCTCTAAGCCAGTTACCGATTGAGGGTGATTGCTGAAGCAGTCCGGAACGACGCATTGGTGCCAGCGTATCAATTGCCCAACCCAGGTCATCAGCCCGATCAAGTTCCATATCAAGACTGACGATGGTTTCAGGTTTTGGCATAAGCCACATCCCCGCCTTGGTAACGATGCCAAAATTGGACTGAATAAACATCTGGTCCCAGCCCGGGCCAAAACCATAGGGGTGCATATTCCAGCTGGGGGAATCAGTCATCGCTCCCATGCCCGTGCGAACAAGATCGCCATCCGGCAATACAACTTCCATTCCGCACAGGCGTGCCGCATGATCTCCATAGGGTGTATAACCAACACCGCGATCAAGCGCATTTCCTACTACTGAGCCCCAGGCATTACCCGGCGGCGAGATCCAGTAGGGAATATCATTTTCCTCTACATAATCAAAAAGATCATAAAAGCCCACACCCGGTTCTAGAAGTACCGTGCCATTTTCAATATCCATTTTGATTTTTTTCATGCGGGACATATCAAGCACTATTGAACCTGACATGACCGGCGCAGCACTGCCATAGCCAAAGTTTTTTCCGCGACTAATTGGCCAAAGCGGAATTTTGTGTTCATTGGCAATACGGACAATGGCCTGCACTTCTTCCGTGGTCTGGGGCGCAACAGCAGCACTGCCTACATGAGCAGCCTGATCAAAACCAAAATGATCGAGATAGCTATCGCGATCATGGTCAGTGGCAAATACCCAGTCTTCACCAACAATGGATCGAAATTGTTGTAGTGCACGATCAAAGGCAGCGGCACTTAAACCGGAAGGAAGAACAAGTTGCATAAAGCGGGCTCCTTGATGGGAACGTGTTTATTGTTATGAAGGCTGCTTTTAATTGTTTGCGTTATTAGTAAACGAGCAAACTATAAACATCTAATTATTTATCCGTTGACCCCAGTACCATTTTGGCAAAGTCGGTATAAAAGTCAGGATTATCCTTTCCTGCCTCAAGTCGCTTTTTTCTGCCATCATCCATAATATTGCTGGGAGTGATGCCGCAACCTTCCACCATTCGATTCATAAAGTTAAACAGGGCGCAGACACAACAGCATGGTAAAGCGCTCTCTCTTCCCAGCCGGCAGCATAAACAGCCTCAGCATCTGCAGGAGTAATCTTGCCGGGAGTCAGCGTCAGTTTTTTAACGTAGGCCAGCAATGGCAGTAATTTTACCTCTACGCCGGATAGTTCCGGAGTTTCTATAAGTCTTTCCAGTAATTCGGCATCAATGCCATGACTCTGTACAATAGCTGCATGCGCACCAAAGCAAAAGCGGCAGGCATTGAGGCCGGATACATAGGCAGCGATCAATTCTCTTTCCCCTACCGATAGTGGCGAGGCTCCCCTGAGTATTACATCGTGGTATTCACAAAGCGGCAGAAGTCCATCATTGAACTGCCTGAACACCTGCACCATGTCGGGATTTTTTGGCAGAGTTTTGAAAATAGACATGTTTTACCTGCTTTATTTATTATTTTTCAAGGAATTAAAGGCGCCCAGCAGAAATGTGAAATCCTTGTGATTTTCCCGATCAAGCCTACCATTTTTCATTAGGAATAGTACACTTACCCCGTATTTAGAATAATTATATTAGGGAGCGCTTCATGGGCTTTTCTGTTTCGGTATTAAGAAAAACAGGGTTTTTATTGGTCGGGCTGCTCAGCACCCATCTGGTTCTCGCCGGAGGAGAAGCCGGAGTCATTAGTCTTCGAGACCAGGGCCATTTTTATGTAGGCGGCAAAAACACTGAACCAGCAGAAAATGGTTCGGTTCAGGTCTATAACCAGATGTATGTGGGTTACCAGCTACCTGCTGAAAAAAGTCATAAATACCCTCTCATTCTTGTTCATGGCGGTGGCGGCCAGGCTTCTGACTGGTTCAGTACCCCTGATGGGCGTGACGGCTGGCGGGATTATTTTCTTGCCGCCGGTTTTGATGTCTACTGGGTAGATCGCCCGGGCTATGGCCGCTCCCCAACCAATGTCCGTTATGGAGAATTAGCGGAAAGTGCCAATTCAAGCATCATTAATTTTCTGGCCCGCTCTGAACACTGGCCCGGTGACTCCCAGGATCCTGATGATCCTGCCATCGTCGAGTGGCTATCAAGCTCACCACCTGGCCCCTATGCGGGTGATTCTATTGCGGCAACCGATATCAGTGAATTACTCGAACGTATTGGACCTGCCATTCTGGTTACCCATTCAGCCGGTGCCGCCAGCGGCTGGTTGGCGACGGATCTGAACTCTGACAAGGTAGCAGGTGTCATTGCCTTCGAACCCGGCGCCAGTAATATGACCAGCAGTATTCGTGAAGGACTGACTTTCGAGCCTGCTTTGGCTGCCGATTTTGTCCCTTACAAAGATGCAGAAGGCTGTGAAATGCAGTCTCCAAACAGCCCTTCCAGACTACCTAATTTTGCTGCGGTTCCAGTCCATCTGGTTGGCTCGGAACTGGGATTGATCGCAGGGCTACCCTGCGCGGTCAAGGTTTTTCAGCAGGCAGGTGTCAGTGTTAACTACACCTATTTACCAGACCTGGGTTTTCTGGGTAATGGCCATTTCATGATGGCTGAAAAGAACAATGGAGAACTTGCACAGATATTTATTGATCTGGCAGCGAGCATTCCCTGATTCTTTTAGTCTGATATTTTCAAAATTAACCATTATTTATTACCAGCTATTTCGTTGCCGGCATTAACGGGACAAAATAAAACAACAGGACACCGGAGTGGGCAACGAAATGCGCAATTTTTTCAAAAAATGTAGCACTGCACTCAATATAAAATTAACAGCTATAGCTATGGCAGCTCTGGCCTTAAGTGCAACTTATTCCCTGGTTCAGGCTGACCATGCCGGCGCAGACAACACAGACAATACAATGTCGGAGGTGACTGGCGAAATGGTGACAGCAGCCAATGCGCTGCTGGCCACGGTGGCTGATGGGCCCGGCGGAATAGAAAATGCTGTGGGTTATAACAGACAGGAACTGCTGCATCTGGACATGGATGACGACGCCCGCAAGAATTATGTCTACTGGCCTTACTTGCGCAAAGGGCTTCCTCTGGACTTTATGTCAGCACAGCAAAAAATGCTTGCTCATGAACTTCTGCATACCGCTTTGAGTGCCAAGGGTTATCTTACAACCATCCAGGTCATGCAGCTGGAGAAGATACTCTCTGACAATGAAGTGATCGGTTTTCCACGTGGACCGGAAAATTATACCCTTGCCATCTTCGGCACCCCGTCTTTGGAAAATCAATGGGGCTGGCGCTTTGAGGGTCATCATTTATCTATTAACTTTGCTGTAGCCAATGGTGAAATCAGTGTTACACCGACTTTTTTTGGCGCCTCCCCGGCCGAAATCAGAACGGGAACCTTTGCCGGTTTTCGTAGCCAGGATTATATTCATAATGCAGGCCTAAACCTGATGCATGCACTGACCGAGGCACAGCAAAATATTGCTATAGAAGATGGTAATCCTCCTGGTGATATTTTATCAGGCACTCTCAATCGTCCCCGTGAAAGCTGGGAGCAGTGGAAATCCTTGCCTGCCAGCGGCATTGCCATAAGCAGCCTGGATCCTCAGCAAAAACAAATGGCACAACGAATCATCGATGAAGTAATAACGGTGTACCGGCCCGAAATCGCACAATCCTACCTTGCACAGATCGACATCAATACCCTGAATTTCACCTGGATAGGCAGCACCGGGAAAGGCGCGCCCCACTACTGGCGCCTGGATGGCCCGGACTTCTTCTTTGAATATGACCTGGTACAGGGCAATGGTAATCACGTTCACGCTGTCTGGCGTAGCAAGGACGGCGACTTTGGTGCTGACCTGCTGATGCAACATCGCCAGCAAAACCATTAAGCCAGATAAGAATTTGATGCCTCAATATAACAGGCTAAACCTTACCGCCTTGAGAGTCGTATTAATAAAGTAGACCAGATAAAATCTGCCATGTAAGGTACTAGTACCCCTAAAGTACGAGATAGTCCGAGATGACAGAACATGCCTGAGTCCAGCCTCATTCCAGACAAGCCTCGGGGAAGCATTCATCCCGCTGCCCATTATTTCCTGACACTGGTTCTGGCCAGCCCTTCGCTTCTGCTTCCGCAATTGGGGTTTAGCCAAAGCAGAACTCAGCTTAATCAGTTGATATTTGATCCGGAAATTCTGAATCCTGAAACTCAACAGACCATACCGGTATCCTCACCAGTTTATAATTCAGAGCGTAAAATAAAGTTCAACGGCCTCTCATTACCGAATCAGGAAAACACCGAAGAGACTATCGAATCTCAGGCAATCTCCATTCCAGATATTAGCTTTAACATTGAACAATACGAGGAGCAGCTGGCCGCCATCGAAGGTGATGCGGGTCCCTTTGCTACAGATTTATATGAGACCCTGCTGGCTCTAGGCAATCAATATCAACAATTGAATGATCATGAATCCGCGATTGAGGTTTTTGAGCGTGCAGAGTATGTAAGCCGCATAAACCATGGTTTGTTTCATCCGGAACAGGTGGCAAGTATTGAGGGATTAATCGAAAGCTATGTGGCTATAGGGGATCTCAGAAATGCCAATGCAAAACAAAGATATCTGATTTATCTCAGTGAGCAGTATTTCGGCGAGAATAATCTAAATGCCATACCCTCTATTATCAGCCTGGCCGAACAGAATATGACGAATTATGAACGTGTATTGAATATGCCCGTTCAACCCAGCATGAGTTTTAGCAGTTCAGGAAGTGCACTCCAACCTACGCCGAGACAAATAGCCTTTGGCAGTCTTTACCAAGCCCAGCAAAACTATGTTCGCGCAATTTCCACACTGACGGATAACCAGCAATTTTTTGACTCCACCCTGCTTGAGCTTGAACATCGCTATATCGAAACCCTTTTTCTGCAAACATACCGGCCAGCCATTATCAAAGAGCCGGATTATTACATGAGTGAAAAATCTTACCGAACAGGATCACGCATAAGAAATAATAACAGGCGAAATTCAGTTAGTTACCTGCGTGGTGTATACGCCTTTGAACGCATGTTGATTTACGTGCGATACAATCCTATGGCTGATCCTCTGGTCCTTACAGACATACTGATGAACTACGGTGACTGGAATTTACTCTTTGGCCACACACGAACCGCAGCTGAAAAATATATCGAAGCCAATCAGGAAGCCATCAATCGAGGAATACCGGAACAGGAGATTGAAAATATATTTCGTCCGGCAATGCCTGTACATTTGCCACTGGTCGCGGCAAAACCTAACAGTCGTGAAAAATTTAGTATTGCAGCAAATAAAAACCTGGTCTATGACGGCTATGTTGATATCAG
This sequence comes from Gammaproteobacteria bacterium, assembly GCA_024644515.1. Lineage (GTDB taxonomy): Bacteria > Pseudomonadota > Gammaproteobacteria > Pseudomonadales > Pseudohongiellaceae > Eutrophocola. Next base: position 24,264 of record JAHEHN010000018.1, on the reverse strand, counting down.
CTTTACAGTTTCCCGCTTCGGTCGTGCAGGCGACATAGAAATACTGGGTAAATCAGGCAATGTAACAAAGAAAATTGAACAGCGTCTGAAAAGATATCTGCGCAACTCTCCTTTTCGTCCGCGTTTGCAAAAAGACGGATCAATTAATGAAGAAAGCCTGACGCTGCGTTATCACTTCGCTTATGCTGACAAGCAATAAGACGAAACTCAGGACACCTCTTCGTAAGGAAGGCCCACGTACTGCTCTGCTATCACCCGTTGTCCGACTTCAGTTCCGGTATAAAAATCCAGCTGTGAGTTCATTATTTTGCGATCAATTTCATCGCCGAAATTATGCAGCATACTGGTCATCCACCAGGAAAAGCGTTCCGCATGCCATATTCTGCGCAGACATAACTCAGAATACTGCTCTATTGCCTCAGGCTTGTTTTCCTTAAACACCTTAAGTAATACGCGATAGAGATAATTCACATCACTACTGGCCAGATTGAGACCTTTCGCCCCCGTTGGCGGCACAATATGCGCTGCATCACCAACAAGAAACAGGCGACCGTACTGCATTGGCTCACAAACAAAACTGCGCAATGGAGCAATACTTTTTTCCAAGGCAGGACCGGTAACAAGATCCCCTCTGACTTCTTCTGGCAACCTGCTACTTAATTCATTCCAGAAACGATCATCGGACCAGTCTTCAACTTTTTCATCGAGACTGACATCAACATAGTGTCTGCTGCGAACTTCGGAGCGCATGCTGCAGAGAAAAAAACCGCGCTCGCTGATGCCATAAATAAGTTCATCAGAAATAGGTGGCGTATCCGACAGCATGCCAAGCCAGCCAAAGGGATACACTTTTTCGTATTCCTTTCTGACGTTGTCGGGAATGGTCTTGCGGCTAACGCCATGAAAGCCGTCACAACCAGCGACATAGTCACAGTCAATACGCTCCTGCTTGCCATCTTTTTCATAGAGCACGTAGGGCGCATCGCTTCTGACATCACAAATCTTTAGATTCTCCACACTATAAACAGCCGGAGCACCACTGGCTTTGCGGGCATCCATAAGGTCAGCAGTGATTTCTGTCTGGCCATAGACCACCACCTGCCGGCCATTGGAATACTTGTGTAAATCGACACGTCGAATCTCGCCATTAAAAGCTATTTTGACCCCGTCGTGAGGAAGCCCCTCACGCTCCATCCGTTCTGCAACACCTGCTTCCCTGACCAGGCTGACCAGACCATCCTCCAGCACACCGGCGCGTATTCTGCCCAGTACATAATCCGGCGTCGCGCGTTCAAGAATAATGTTATCTATGCCAGCATTATGTAAAAGCTGCCCCAATAACAGACCGGAAGGACCGGCGCCAATAATTACTACCTGGGTTTTCATGCTTGTCTGGATACCTGTGTTTGATTCATAGAACTGTAGTACACCGAGAACTGTGTTTTATTTATTTGTTATTCAGATTGCAAGGCAGCGAGTCGTTGTTCTTCAAGACGTAGATTCATGGCCTGCTCGTTAATGGCAATTTCGTAAAGATAACCTTCAGGATCAATAAAAGGATTCACACTCTGCCCGATTAATGGATATTTTTCTTCCAGTTTATACATTGATGGATGAGAGCCCAGTGGTATATCAGCTGCCAATGCGCGAAGCGTGGCATAACTGGTCTGGTATTTATTGACGATATCCGGGCGTTCCGGATTGTTCCATAACTGGTAATAGGGATTAACCCCTACACTGCAAATAATTACGACCTTGTAATCCTGCCCCTTATCAGTAACTGTCAGCTCCCATGAAGTACAGCCATCACTATGGCCGGGAGTGAGATGCGCCGTTAATACCTCATCACCAAGGCGAACCTGATCACCATCAATAATGACTTCATCTATTGGATGGGGTTTGCCGTCAGGTCGCATATGCGCAAGGCCCGGAACCTGCTCGGCCACGGCAATGACTTTTGCCCCACTAAGTTCTTTGGCCAGGGCATCCCCTTCCATATGGTCGCCATGTTCATGACTGCCAATTATGATTTCAATATTTTCAAAATCAAATCCCAGCTGTTCAACGGAATTCCTGATGGTGGGTACATTTCGCTCAAAGTCAGAATTAACCAGAATGTGACCTGCATCCGTGGTAATAAGAAATGAGGCCAGAGACTGGGTACCTACATAATAGATATTGTCGACAATTTGATGGGGCGGAAATTGAGCATCAAGTTGACCTTCAGTGCCAATATTCCGCCTGAACAGATCATCAGGCATGAGCCTGGGCAGTTCTTCCTGAGCAAAAACATGAAGGCCGCAAGCGATGCATAACACTGATATTAGACATGATATAAATCGTTGCACTATTGCTCGCGACATTCCTCGTATTATTTTTCCTGACATGCTTTCCCTCCCCCGTAAGTTCGGGAAGTATAGCAATGCTATGGGGCAGGGCAAAGGCAGTAAGGTTCAGCACAAGGACTCATGTTGCGTCAGGGGAAATACAGTGTTATTGGATTTTTTCCTTGATTCTTTATGGAAAAGACCTGGTACAGTAACTAAAACATCGTGTTAATGCAGCAAGGGCAGATAGCGCCTGCCAATAGCATCCCAGCCCAGGGTCTCAACAAAGAGACTGGCTTGATCGCTGAGTTTTTTACCCTCTTGCGGGTTACGTAACAGATGTACGATTGCGTCGCTGATTGCATCAAAGTCATCAATAATTAATGCTTGCCTGCCATTTTCTACGGGTATTCCTTCAATTCCCTTGGCTGTACTAATGACAGGAATGCCGGCCGCAAAATAATCCAGAATTTTCATACGTGTTCCACCGCCCTCCTGTAAAGGCACAACCGCCAGATCTGTTGCTGGAATTACTTCGGCAAGATTATCGACACTGCCAACAAAAACGATATTCGGATGCAAGGGGAAATCGGGAGGTTTGCTGCCAATGGCCAGAACGGTAACGTGCATATCACGCTCCTCCAGCCGTGGCAGAATTTCCCGGGCCATTACCTGCATGGCTTCAAGATTCGGGGAATAACTGTAAGTCCCGTGATAAACCAGCAGCGGGGTTTGCCATGGTAAGCGGTAACGCTCGCGTATATTTATCGAAGGCGTAGTATGAAAAGCCTGAAGGTCGACACCATGAGGAATAGTATGAATCTTTTCAGCATCAATGCCGTCGGCAATCATTTTATCCCGGTCATTGTCTGAAACCGCGATAATATTATCAGCCTCATGACACATAGCCAGTTCCAGGTTTTTCAGTGTCTGAATATTTTTAGGGGTAAGGTCGGGCTCCTGGTTACTAATACGATCGTATTCCACATTGTGCTGCACCAGTAAAATCTTGCCTTCAAACAGGGATCGAGCAAAACGACAGGGACGAACATAGGCCGGGAATTCAGCCTGATAGGCACCAATGGGTTTGCGACTGGCGAGATAGATCGCCCTGACGGTAAAACTCATGTCTGTTACCGGCATATAAAGAAAACTGTTGCTGTAGGGAAAGCCCAACTTCAACAGTTTCATGGAAGCAACAATTCTTGGCTGACAAAGAAATCTCAACAGAAATGGAAAACGATGAGTAGTCATTTTCCCATCGCTGAACTGAAAATATTCAGTCCTGCTATCCGTGGTAAGCCAGACATCCCTGCCAGTTCGGGAAAGTGACTCAGCAGTCCTGATGATTTTTACCGCTGCACCGTGATCAACAGGAAACAAGTCGGCACGGGTGACCATTAAAACATCCGGCGTTGACTCTGGGCGGGGAGGACAAAAATAGCGCTTGAAAATTTTGCCCAGAATAATTTTTCCATTGGATGCTCCCTGTTCCTTAAAACCTTCGACCGCTTCATCAGCCAGCGCAAAGCGATTGATTTTTGCAGCAACAGACAGGAATTCCAGAAGCGGTTTGCAGGCATCCTGATAATTCAGCTGCTCTGCCTTGAGCTTGTCCACACCCGCCTTTTTTCTGGCAAGTAATTCAGGGTCAGCAAGCAAACTGGCAATCAAGTTATCAAGCTCTGATGGCGCATCTATAACCCAGCCTGCGTCATAGTGTTTGATCAGACTCGCCAATGATATCCAGCTATTGATAATGATCGGCAAACCACTCTCCAGATACTCCATGGCGCGATAGGAATGACTGAACTCACGTTCCGGGTTACGTTCACCCAGTTCCAGGCCAATATCACATTGCTGCAGGCTGGCCTGCATGGCAGCGTATCCCAACAAAGTTGATGCTTGTTCATCTCCACTACCCTCACCATCATCACCCGCTTGATTGTGCAGGCCCGGGTAGACACCGGTGTATTCTGTAAATCTCAGCTCCTGATGTTTTGCTGTAAGGGCTTCAAGGGTGTTTCTGTAGTTTTCAAAATTTCGCCATGGCCAGTCAACGCCGGCATTAACCAGAGTTAATGGGTTTGGCGAGTTTTTAACTCGCGACAATTTTGAACGCGTTGCAATAGGAACAATGGAAATGGGGATCTGTTCACGACAATCGATGCCAGCCTGCAATAACAAGGCGAGTAAAAGATCTGCCTGGCGCTGATTTCCGGCTAGTACGTGGTCAACTTTTGACAGATGCCGAATGATTATTCTGGCTTGCTCGGCGACGTTTTCTGGTTCCTGAAACATGATTTCCAATAGTCGTGGCGCTATAAAGTCCAGCACTACCGGAATATCAGACTCAGGCAAATGGTCAAGCAAGTACCAATAGGCAACAATAATGCTATCGAAGGCTTCCTCGGCAATGAACCTGTGAAGCTGTTCAGCAGACTTGTAACTGTCAGTAATTCGGGAATTCGCAGGGGATTCAGTAGTGTGTAGAGAGGCTGGCATAAATGCCAGCTGATGTACCTGATGACCTGCAGCTTCCAGGACTTCTCTTATACCCTGTGCCCTGACCTGATTTCCAGTGGCAACTTTCCCGGTATCCAGAGGGCGTTCGAGGGTTAAATAGAGTAACTTCATTAAAAAATGTCGCCTAAAAATAAGCGGGCATGATGCTGTTCTGAAAATTCACTGTCAAGGGACAAAGAGCGATTATCGGATCAAAGCAATTCAGCTGTATGCCTGCTGCCTTCCTGCCTCTATAATCACACAATGTTATCCCTCTTCGACCTGATACTGATCTTCCTGCTGTTTGGTGCACTCTATTACTGGTGGCGCTGTAGTGAGCAACATGCCGTAGCGCTCTCTTCTGCCAGAAAATACTGCCATGAAAGGGACATTCAGTTACTGGACGACACCCTGGCATTCAATAAATATACCCTCACCAGAGCCAGCAATAATCGCAAGTACCTGGCGCGCATCTATGTCTTCGATTTCTGTCAGGATGGGCAGGATCGCCACAAAGGCGAAATCGTATTAAGTGGCTATTCTGTTATTCGCGTCATGCTGGAAACCGAACAACTCGAAATCACACAGTACTGAGGATGTAGTTACAAGTCTCAAGTCGGCGACCTCGGGTTGCCCTGTCGGATGCGTCCCTGCGGTCCTTATCCGACCTACAGAAAACCATTGAAGCCCATGAGAGTGCTTGCTTGCCTATTGCCTCTTGCCTCTTGCCTCTCTTCCCATCCCCTGCCGCCTCCCTGCACCGCCCACCTTTATCCTTTATCCTTTTTCTTTTTTATCTTTTTAGTGTGTAACTTGCGACTTGCTTGCCCCCCTTGCAAGGTGTAACACACGGCTGTTAAAGTAGCGTTCTTCCTAGGGGGTGGCTTTACGGCCTGAGATCAAACCCTTTGAACCTGACCCGGTTAATACTGGCGGAGGGATAGGTAGCAGCATACGTTAACTTGTTTGCTTCTTTTTCTATTTTTTCCTGCCCTTTTCCGCCAGCTTGCTCCGGGTCCCGATTGACTGTTTATTCCGGAGTGATGATGTTTGCAAATCGAAAAATACTGGCACTGTTCCCTTTATATGTATTCTCCTTGCCAGCACTGGCTCAACCCGTACTTGAAGAAATCGTTGTCACGGCAGATTATCGACTCAATGTCGTCGATGACATCCCCGCCAGCATTACCGTTATTGATGCCGAAACGATGTCACGCAAAAATGCCCAGCACCTTGAAGATATTCTGCTCAATACGCCCAATGTGAATTTTGCGTCCGGTGGTTCGCGTGCGCGCTTTATACAGATACGCGGTATTGGTGAACGGGGTCAGTTTTCTGAACCTCTTAACTCCTCAGTTGGCATGCTCATCGATGGTGTGGATTTTTCCGGCATTGGCAATGCTGCCATGCTTTATGATGTTGAGCAGGTAGAAGTTATGTTGGGTCCACAAGGGACACGCTATGGATCCAATGCCCTGGCAGGTTTGATTAACCTGCAAACCCGGGCTCCCACCACCCAATTCAAAGCCGGATTACAGCTACAGGGGGCGAATGCCGATGAACAGGGAATAGCAGGCTATGTATCCGGTCCGGCTACTGATGATCTTTTCTATCGACTATCAGTCCAGAAACTGAAAAGTGATGGCTTTAGTCAAAATACATTCCTCAACCGCCCTACCAATCAACGCGATGAAACCACTCTCAGGGCCAAGTTTCGTTGGCTGATGACCAGCACTGAAACCCTTGATTTCACGACAGCCCTGATTGATCTCGATAATGGCTATGACGGATTTTCGCTGGACAACATTAGAAATACACTATCCGATGAACCCGGGTTTGACCGTCAGGATTCAAAACTTGCCAGCCTGAATTTCTCCAGCAAGCGCTTTGATAAATTTTCCCTTGAAGTGATTGGTGGCTATGCCCACTCGGACATTGCCTATGGCTATGATGAAGACTGGGTGTTTAGTGGTTTCCACCCCTTTGAATACTCTTCTACGGACAGGTACTTTCGTGACCGTGAGACGGTAAGTGGTGAAATACGCCTGCTCTCTTCCGAATCAGGAGCATTACTGGGCGGCAGAACAAGCTGGGTTGCTGGCATTTACTCACTGCATCAGGATGTTGATCTTGATCGGAATTACACCTTTCTTGATGACATTTATTCCAGTCGTTTTATTATTGATCGTCTGGCTTTTTATGCCGAAACCAATACAACACTTTCCGATAACCTGTCACTGGATGTAGGGCTGCGTAGCGAGCGTTTTAGTGCAGAGTTCATGGGTTCCAATGACCTGTTATTTTCCCCCGATGAGAACCTGCTGGGTGGAAAAATAAGTCTCAATTACCAGCTTTCCGATAGCGGCCTGCTTTATCTGAGTGCCTCGCGTGGCTACAAGAGTGGTGGCTTTAATACCGATGGCAGCCTTGATGCAGACCTGCGTGAATTTGATTCAGAAACGCTGTGGAATTATGAGGCCGGACTTAAAAAGTCTTTTCTGGATAATCGGCTTAATTTGCGCCTCGCAGTTTTTTACATGGATCGGACAGATGTTCAGATAAGCAGCTCCACTGTAAGAATGCGCAATGATGGAAGCTCGGAGTTTATAGACTTTATCGGAAATGCCGCAGCAGGCACAAATCGCGGAGCGGAACTTGAGGGACAGTGGTTAGCAAGCGATTTCGTTACATTATATGGATCACTCGGCTTACTGGATTCGCGTTATGAAAATTTTGTTAATTCTTCCGGGGACAACCTTGATGGTCGTGAGCAGGCCCATGCACCCGGGTATCAATTCACCCTCGGAACGAGGGTTGAGCTCAATAGCGCCTTGTCACTGGACATAAATATGCAGGGACGGGACCGCTTTTATTTTTCTGACAGTCATGCTGAACAGTCCAACAGCTACGTTCTCTTCAATACCAGTGTGCGCTATACCCGAGATAAGCTGAGCCTTAATCTGTGGGCAAGAAATCTTGCTGATAAAGATTATTTTGTTCGTGGCTTTTATTTTGGTAATGATCCCAGGGACAACTACACCGCCAAGGGCTATACGCAATTGGGTGAGCCGGCACGCTACGGCGTAACTCTCAACCTTGATTTTAATTAGCGCGGGGATGGTGGAAAAGCTCAAACAGGACAAACAGTACAAAAAAGAAAAGTTGCTTCGCTGAATATATTCAGCGAAGCAAGCTATGCTTACAGGACTTTAGCAATACTCTGTGCAAGATAATCAATATTGGCATTATTAATACCGGCCACATTGATTCGCGATGAGCCCACCAGATAAATACTGTAATCATTAACCAGAGTGGCAACCTGTTCCTTGGATAATCCCAGGAAGGAGAACAAGCCTTTTTCATTCTGGATGAATGAAAAATCTTTCTCTACGCCAATTTCCTTCAGCTTCTCTACCAGCATTCGGCGTAAACCGTTTATACGATCACGCATTTCAGTGAGTTCATCATTCCACACCCTGGTCAGCTCGGCATCATCGAGAATCATGGCAACCAGAAAAGCGCCATGGGCTGGCGGTACAGAATATATTTCACGCGCTGTGGCGACTACCTGACTGGCCACTGCGCGGCAGGATTCGCTGTTGGCAGTCACCATGGTGACTGCACCTACACGATCACGATAAAGGCCAAAATTCTTCGAGTAGGAACTGGCAATAATAAGCTCTGGCAATTTTTCTGCCATCAGGCGCATGCCGTAAGCATCTTCGTCGAGGCCATCGCCCAGTCCCTGATATGCTACATCGATAAAAGGCGTAAAGCCGTTTTTGAGGGATAAATCAGTTACCGCCTGCCATTGATCAGCATTCAGATCAGCGCCGCAGGGGTTATGACAACAGCCATGCAGAAGCACCAGGTCACCCTTTGTCGCACTCTTCAGGGCGTCCATCATGGCATCAAAATTGAGACTATGAGTCTCATAGTTATAGTAGGGATAGAGCTCAAGCTTCAATCCACTGGAAGATAACAAGGGCACATGATTGGCCCAGCTTGGATCACTTACATATATTTTGGTGCCCGGTGCATTGTTGTTTACAAACTCTGCGGCCAGACGCAGTGAACCGGAGCCGCCTGGTGCCAGAGTGCAGCTGCTGCGACCATCACGCAGGACCGGATGTGCATTACCCAGCAATAACTCACTGGTATATTTAATATACAGTTCAGGACCGGCCTGTGCGATATAGGACTTGGAATCCTCTTCATCACATTTTCGACGTTCCGCGGTTTTTACCGCCGCCATAACCGGGCAGTTTCCGCTTTCATCCTTATAAACACCGACACCCAGATCAACCTTGTTGGGATTAGTATCTTTTTTGTACGCTGCAGACAGCCCCAGAATGGGATCAGGTGGTCGTGCTTCAATGGAGTCAAACATAGCAATGCCCGTAGATAAAAACAGATAAGTAAAGAGTTTAAAGACGCCAAATATTATATCAGGAAGTATTTTGCCATGCTTTCAAAACCAACAGGAAAAATACTAAATAGCACCCAGTTTCTGTAATTCACTGGCAATTGTTTCGGCTATTTCAGTATAGCCTGCTTCATTAGGATGGATGGTGTCAGATTTCAATGCTGGTTGTGACAGTACATCGGCTATCAGGTCGGGTATCAGTTCAACGCCGGTGTTGTCGGCAACGGTCTCATAAACCTTGTTACCACTCAGAAAAATGCCGGGGCTCGGCACCCCTAACAGTAAAACCTGAATACCCCGTTGCTGGGCCATGATGATCATGGCTTCAAGATTTTCTTCCAGTTGGGCTAACGGTCTTTTACGCAGCAAATCATTGCCGCCATGGCAAAGTATCAACAGCTCCGGGCGATATTGATCGAGCTAGTTTGCCAGCCTGTCTCTACCCTCATGGCTTTCTTCTCCTGAGACGCCGCCATTGATAACACTGAGGTTTATCAGGCGTGACAACTGGGCGGGATAACTGCCCTGTTGTGGCGCGCCATTACCCGCTGTAAGACTATCGCCAAAAGCCAGCACGGCAGCGGAGGCTGAAAGTGGCTGAAAAGGAGGTTCAGCACTGCAGGCGACAAGAAGTCCAAGGAGTAGAGAGAAAAGAAAGTACTTCAGAGGAAGAAAGCTGATACTAATTATCGGTTTTTTCATATTTCAGCAAGCCTTTCGCTTCATGGTAGTTCAGTGCATCAATGCCCGAGAGTTCCATGGAAAGCCCCAGGGATTTACCAAGAATATAAGCCAGTATACGACTATTGTAACCGAGTGCTTCTTCAAAAACCGGTAGTACATCGGCTACCGACTCGGCATTTTCCAGCGCCTGCTGCAGTTTTTCCTGTTCCTGTTCAATATGCTGCATGAAAAGCTCATCATTGGCCATTGCAGGGGCAAGAGCCATGGACCAGGTACGATCATCATGCAGTTCGCATTCGCCAATAAAACGTCCGCGATAAGGGGTATGCCACTCCTCAGGACTGACCATCAACAGCTTGTAACGGCCATCTGTTTGATAAAGATAATACAACCTGCCCGGTAGCGGGTTAAAACATATATCGCTTTTCAGAACAAACATGGAGGTAAACAGTTCCATCTGTACCTGATCTATTTTTTTCGGCGGTAACAGACGGTCAAGACGATGGCGGTCCAGCCCCTGTAATATGGGAACCAGGCCTTTACCTTGTGGATTTGGATTGACAGGCATAAATAAAACTATACTTTAATCTGGCGCTGCCATTCACAGACAGCTGGATTGCTTGTTGAATATTGTACGTTATGATTCCCCTTCTGTATCATGCATCGAGTTATCCAGAGGGGGAAAGCATGGATCCACAGGTACTTTTTCAGACTATTATCATTCCTTTTGGCCTGTTCCTGATAATGATGGGGCTGGGGCTGACATTGTCTATCGACGATATACTGCGCGTCATCATCATGCCCAAGGCGGTACTGATCGGTCTGACCGGTCAGCTGATACTGCTACCTGCCGTTGCTTTCTTGCTGGCTTATTCCCTCAACACCGCGCCTGTTATCGCTATTGGACTGGTTTTACTTTCAGCCTGCCCCGGGGGAATTACCTCCAATGCCTATGTGTTTGCCAGTCGTGGAGACATCGCCCTGTCCGTAACATTAACTACCATTGCCAGCCTGTTTACTGTTTTCACCATGCCGCTAATAGTCTGGATAGGACTCACTGTGTTTGCAGATAGCAGCGATATCGTGGATGTGCCTGTCAGCGGCATGATGCGTAGCCTGGCTCAGCTCACCATTCTGCCAATCATTATTGGTATGGTGATACGTAAATTCAAACCCGCGTTTGCAGTAAAAATGGTAGAGCCCGTACGAAAAATGGCCATTGCCATTCTGATCATGGTGATCATAACCAATACCTGGTTCAGCATTGAGACACTGAAGCTGTATATCGTTCAGGCAGGAGTTGCAGCTTTACTGTTAAACGTCATTTGCATGTCCATGGGCTACGGTATGTCGCGTCTGGGGAAACTGAATACCGACCAGACAATTTCAATTACCTACGAAGTAGGCCTGCAGAACCTTTCTCTGGCGCTGGTGCTAGCCAACACTATTCTCGGCATGCCTGATTATGCAGCAGTAACACTGATTTATGGTTTCTTTATGAAGATTTCAGCGCTGAGTTTTATGGCTTATGCTAAAAAGTTAAAAGGCATAGCAAAAACTGAGAATGAAGCAGCTCCAGCGTAAAAACAGTCTTAAGTTACAAGTCTCAAGACAAAAAGAAAAAGGCGACCTTGGTCGCCTTTTTTTTAAAATGTAACTTGTAACTTGTAACTTGAGACTTGGTTTTAAAGTCCTTCGTTCATTTCCTTCACTTTCTGTTTTAGCTCTTCCTTGTAGTCAGAAAGTTTTGCTGCCACGTCCTGATCAAAAGCCCCGATTATTTCTGCCGCCAGTATGCCGGCATTTTTTGCGCCATTCAGGGCGACGGTCGCTACCGGCACACCGTTAGGCATTTGCAGAATTGACAACACAGAATCCCAGCCGTCTATTGAATTACTTGATTTGATGGGAACTCCAATGACCGGCAAGGTAGTCAGCGAGGCAACCATACCAGGTAAATGTGCGGCGCCACCGGCACCGGCAATTATTACACATAATCCCTTCGACGCAGCCGTTTTGGCATAGTCCACCATAGCCTCGGGAGTACGGTGGGCTGAGACAACGGAAATTTCCGACTCAATACCGAATTGTGACAATGCATCAGCAGCCCTTTTCATAACATCAAGGTCAGAACTACTGCCCATGATAATGCCAACTTTGTGCTGCTGTGTTGCGCTCATGAAATCACCTTTATCACTTTTTTTACTTCTTCAACTTTGCGTTTTAATGCATCAGCGTTTTGGTCAACGATGGTGACATGACCCATTTTTCTTTGCGGGCGGGTTTCTTTTTTACCGTACAAAAAGATACTTGCTCCCTCGATGGCCAGCAAATCATCCAGCCCTTCGTACTTCGCAGGCCCAGTATAGCCGGCTTCCCCCAGCAGATTCACCATAGCTGAAGGTAAAATAATATCTGTTGCGCCAAGAGGAAGACCCAGAATAGCTCTCAGATGCTGCTCATATTGCGAGGTAATATTGGCATTGATGGTTTGATGGCCACTATTGTGGGGTCGGGGTGCGACTTCATTCACCAGCACTTCACCATCACGAGTGACAAACATTTCCACGGCCAGCAGACCTACCAGGCCAAAACTTTCAATAACCTGACGGGCTATTTTCTCTGCTTTTTCTTCAATTTCCGGAGACACTTCGCTGGGCGCGAAAAGATAATCTACCAGATTGTGTTCCGGGTGAAACACACATTCCACTGCGGGGAAAACTGATACTTCGCCCTTACTGTTCCTGGCAGCAATAACAGAAATTTCGCAGGCAAAATCAACCAGGGTTTCGAGTAATCCGGGAGCATCGAAGCCTTTCTCTATATCCTCTGCATTTCTGATGCGTTGGACTCCTCCACCGTCATAGCCTCCAGTGCCGAGCTTGTTAAAAGCAGGAAGAAAATCCATATGCTGCTTGATCGCTTCGCGATTATCTACCAGGAAAAAATCAGCTGTTGGAATGCCATGTTCACGATAAAACATTTTCTGGCGACGCTTGTCCTTGATGATGTCGATAATGGCAGGTTGTGGATAGACAGTAAGTCCCTCTTCCTCAAGCTTCTTTAGGGCTTCCACATTCACATTTTCAATCTCGATAGTGAGCATATCGACAGTTTTACCGAACACATAAACAGTATCGAAATCAGTAATATCACCTTGCTTGAAACTACTGGCAAGCAGGCTGCAGGGAGCATTGGCGTCCTTGTCGAGGACACTGGAATGGAGGTCAAAATTGGTACAGGCCTGTATCAGCATACGACCTAGCTGGCCGCCACCGAGAATGCCTAATTTGAAGTCCTGATAGAATGCTTTCATAGGGTCTCAAAGAGAGTCTTTTCTGGACGAAAGCGGCGCATCATACCATCCCGAACACAGGAAGAAAACAACTAAAAGCCCTTGATTCTATTATGTTTTATGGGGTCATTGCAGAAAGTTCGGCAAGCGTGATACCAAACAGGTCGCGCTGCTCATTGCTTAACAGCAAAGTATTGTCATCATCCCAGATAACAGTTTCTGCCTGATCAAGCACATCAGTATCCAGTTGATAGCGGCTTGAGTCTGAAGACAACCATTGATCACCCTCCTGCGGCCGCTGAAAAAGCCAGAGCGCATCATAGGAAATTACCGCCAGAGTCTGACCATCCGGTGACAATTCGGCGCCTGTTACAGCCAGCATATTTTCATTGCTGTCCACCAGGGTCAGTAAATTATCACGCTCGGTGTAATCTGTATCCAGCCGGTATAAATTTGCACCGGGCTCCATGCGCAGACCGCTGGATGTGCGATGTTTGGTAATCAGATAAAGTTTACCATCGGCGCTAAACAGGGCTTCACTATCAAAGTGTTTTTTGCCTTTGCCGGGAAATTCCATTTGCTCCGGGTAACTCACCGGCAAATGCTTGATGGCTGCAGACTGGGTAGAGGCTGTCGGGTCAATCTCACTGAGCATATAAATGCCAAG
>JAHEHN010000018.1:0-10350 GCA_024644515.1 Gammaproteobacteria bacterium | reverse complement strand
ATCCCGTCGCCTGTTAAAGTTGTTTCCGGTGTCTGCTACATAGATATGATTGTCATCAGCAGTCATCGACTCCCAATCGATATTTTTGCTGTAGAGCACATTAAAACCCTGCCACTGCTTTTTACCTGCCTGCTTTTCTTCCCCGTAATAGGTAAAACGCGAATAGGTGGGAATGATATTTTGTCCCTTGCTGTTGATGGCAAATATTTTTGCCTCGGCACCGCTGTCATTAACTACCCAGTAGGTATCCGGATAGGACCGACTTTTAACCATGCCACTGATTTCATTAAGGGGTTCAGCCGTTATTCTGGCAACAATCGTTGGCGCAAACCCACCCGCTGCCCTGCTCTGGGTAACGAGAAAGGTTATGGCACCAACAATAGTCAACAGAAACAGGACATGCCTGTTTCGCTTTTCTGTGGACAGCTTCATCTATTTCATCTAAGCGCTTGATTCAGCCTGTTTATGCAGCGAGTCATGAAGTTATTCATGCAGTTCTGCATCTTCCTCTGTCGGCTCTGGTGCAGGGGCAGGTGCCGGTGCCGGTGCAGGACGACCACCGCCAAAGGGATTCGGTGGTGCATTCTTGGCTTCATTGGCCAGGCTCACCACATAGGCGCGCACCGCATTGGCATCTTCGGCAGTAAGATAGTCGGCAAAAGACACCATGCCGTTATTCTGCAATGCTCCATCTATAACGATGGCATTAAACAGGGCCGCATTATTCAGGGCTGCTGCCACTTTGAGATCCGGGAACAGACTGCTGACCCGGCCATTATTACCATGACAGCTGGCGCAATGCTCATTGTAGTGGCTCTCACCCTGTGCCAGTAATTCCGGGCTGCCAAAATTTTCCGGGGGATTAAGTTCCGGTGGGGTATAGCTGATCATTTCCGGCAAGGTTGCGGTTCCGCCAATTTTGTAAACCAGCAGGCGCGCGTAATTAGGTGCCCAGTAACCGGCTCCGCGTCGGCTCTGCCCTGCTACTACGGCAATATACTGTTCACCATCAATTTCATAACTCGCCGCGCCGCCAACAATGCCGGACTGAGTATCCGTAGTCCAGACCCTGTCGCCGGTATCCGCGCGGAAACCAGAGAAGGTGGAATCGGAGGTACCCTGGAATACCAGATTACCTGCAGTAGTCAGTACGCCTGAACGGGAGCCGCCCTGGCGCTGCTGCCACACAGCTTCTTTAGCCACCGGATCCCAGGCCAGCAGATAGGAACCTGCCCCTTCCAGCTCCGGTGCCGGATCCTGCGGTCGCTTGCCAACATTGATCGATAGCAACTGATTACCCATCTTGGCGCCAGCTTCTGCCACCAGAGGGAAACTGCCATAATTTGTCGGAATATACATGTATCCGGTATCCGGATTAAATGCCATAGGATGCCAGCTGTGGGCGCCACCGGCCGAGGGCACAACATGGAAACCACGGTCGCCGAAGGCACCGTAATTTGCTTCAGGATTAATAATCGGTCTGAAATTTTCGTCAAAGCCAAGCATCCAGTTCGCTGTCGGCACATACAGGTCTGCAGACAAGACTTCCCCCGTAGCGACTTCAATCACATAGAAGACACCATTTTTGGGTGCCTGCATGACAACATGACGTTCCACGCCATCTATCATCAGATCTGCAGTGACCAGTTGCTGGGTATTGTCAAAATCCCAGCTATCTTCAGGAGTAGTCTGGTAATGCCAGCGGTACTCTCCAGTAGAGGCATCCAGGGCAACAATAGAGGCGGTGAAAAGGTTGTCACCGCCACCTGGAGAACGAATTTCTGCGGGCCAGGGTGCACCGTTGCCAGTTCCTATGATCACCATGTCAGTTTCAGGATCATAAGTAATGGCATCCCAGGGCGTACCACCGCCACCGGTTTCCCACCAGTCGCCATTCCAGGTTTCTGCTGCCCATTCAAGTTCCGGCTGTTCGAAACCCAGTTCCGGATTACCCGGTACTGCCCACCAGCGCCATAACTCTTCTCCGTTACTGGCATCGTAGGCGGCCATATAACCGCGCATGTGAAATTCAGATCCGGCTTCACCGATGAAGATTCGGCCATTGGCAATACGCGGCGCACCGGTAATAGAAAGCTGCTTTTCACGATCAGTAGCCTGTACTTCCCATGCCAACTCGCCTGTCACGGCATCTACAGCAACCAGACGCCCATCAAGCGTACCCCAGATAATCATCCCGTCCCAGGCTGCTACACCGCGATTAACGATACCGCAGCATAGGTTAACCGCCCATTCACCAGGCACCTTCGGGTCATATTTCCATAATTGCTCACCACTTTGCGCATCAAAGGCATAAACCTTGCTCCAGGGAGAAGAAACATATATCCGCCCATCTACCACCAGTGGCGTTGTTTCATAACTGCCCCCCCGTTCCGCCAAGTCACCAAACCAGGCAAGTTCCAGTTCATCAATATTGTCAGGCGTGATCTGATCCAGTGGGCTGTAGCGCTGTTCACTGTAGTTATTTCCGTAAGACGACCACTGGCTATCGTTATCGACAACAGATGTTGTTGATGCGCTGGCCATAGACGCTGTTGACGACGAGGCGACGACTTCTGGCGCCGCATTATCGGCAGGATCACTGCAACCTGCCAACATGGCAAGTAAGGTTAAACAGATCGTGTTGATGTTAATCAGCTTTCGCATGAATGGATTCCCCTTGGTTTTCGAGCACAATATTGATACGGCCTGCAATAGTACAGGCCAGATAACATTTAGTGCAAACTATGGATTGCTGGAGAATGGGCAGAAAAGCTAATAGCCCATGGATTGATTATAGATATAAACCGACAGTGCTTTGATAGTCGCCGCATTTAATGTCTGTGACCAGGCTGGACAGGACTCTGTACGCCCATTGGCGATAACGTCATAAACTGCTTCGCGCGCTGAGCCAAACAACCAAACATCATCAGATAAGTCTGGCCCACCAAAGGCCTTGTAGCCGGCGCCATCATCGCCATGGCATTCTGCGCATAGCACAGTCAGACCGGCTACTCTTTCTACCGCAGCAGATTCATGTTCGTCTCCGCTGATACCGTAAACGTAATCAACCAGATCATTTAATTGCTGCTCGCTAAAACCAAGTTCACCGTAGCCCGGCATCTGGGAAAAACGGGTATCCGGGCAGGCGCCATAACGTTTAATTTCATCAGCGCATTCGCTATTGCGCACGCCGTAAAGAATCGTCTGCATAATTTCAAAAACTGCTTCAGACTGTGTCATTTCAAAACCGCTTACGCCCCAAAGCCAGTCATAATCCACCAGATTTGGCACCCCGCTCTGCCCGGCAAGGTTTGCGCCGTGACAGGCAGCACAATGATTACTGACAGCCTCTGTTGCCAGCATTTCCATATGACTTTTAAGGGCTGAGTCTGCTGCGATCATATCCGGTGAAGCTAGCAACAAAGCCTCATCCAGATCCCTTTGCGCAAACGTAACTTGAGAGCAAAGAGTCAGCATTAATGAAAAAAGAAAAAATCTGGCTGCAGAAAGGTCCAGTTGCATGCCACGCTCCCGAAAAGAGAAATGATGGAAAGCCTAATTTAAGTGATATTTATGCGATACAAAAGTCTAAATAACAAAGTGATTGATCAGCATCAATAGCAGGGAGAGAATAAAAAGGGGTACCAAAAACATACTCGTTGATGGCAATGTTAATCAGCTTTTAATCCCCTGAGAACAAAATCAATATGGGTTTGTGTATACGCGTCCATATCCAGTGGCGAGTGGGATTCAAACTGAAGACGCCAGATAGCACTTATCATGGCAGGCGCCATCAGTATCTGGGTAAATTCCACCGGGAAGTTATCTCTGAATTCGCCACTTTCCACCCCCTTTTTAAGTATGTTTTGCAAAAGCTCCTGATTGCTGCTGACGATTTCATTGAAAAAGAAATCTGCCATATCCGGAAAACGGGACGCCTCCCCCATGATCATTGCGACCAGTTGCGGCATTCTGTCCTGGTGTAAACCCAGATACATACGTTGAAAATGGATGGTGAGTAGCTCGGTCGCGCTACCCTTGAATTCCGCAGCATGAATTTGTGCAGCATCACGCATTGGGAAAAGGTTTTTGCGTACCACTTCCTGAAACAGACTTTCCTTACTGTCAAAATAAAGGTAGATAGTACCCTTGCCAATCCCTGCTCTTATGGCCACATCATCGAGTTTGGTGGCAGTAAAGCCCTGCACGGCAAACTCTTCGAATCCGGCATCAATAATGGCGTTGCGTCGCACTTCCTTTTGCAGTTCGCGCTTGCTTGGAGCCTGAGATACCTCTGCTTGCAAAAGCTTTTCCCTAAATATTCCTTGACAATGTAGTCAAAAATTATAAAACTGACTGACCAGTCAGTCAATGAATAATCTTTTGAGCCGGAGGCTCGATGAACACCTCGAATAATAGCGCAATAAAACCCAGAAAAACCCTGTGGTTTTTCGTCAGCATCGCCATTCTGGGACTTGGTATTGCCAGTTATATCCTGCTCAAGGCGCTCAAGCCTGTCCCTGAACAACGTGACCAGGCGGTGCTGGTGCCACAGGTACAAACCAGCCCCCTTGAATACCGATCATCGCCCCTCATTATCCAGGGAAATGGCATTATAGCCCCCCGGGCAGACATCTCATTATCTCCCCAGGTCAGTGGTGAAGTCATTGGGCTCCATAGCAACATGGTCAGTGGAGGTACCTTCAACAAGGGTGAATTGATGGTGCAGATTGATCCACGCACCTTTGAAGCCAACCTGGCTGAGGCTGAGGCCAACCAGACTGCAAATCGCAGTAATCTTGAATTTATCAACAAGCAGTTAGTACGTCTCCAGTCACTTTTTGATGAAGGCTTTATTGGTGAAGAAGCTCTTGATGACGCCATCAGTCGCAGAGACCAGACACTTGCCGCCATAGCCCGCCAGGAAGCCATTATCCAGACTCGCAAACTGGATCTTGAAAGAACGAACATCAGGGCGCCTTTTGACGGCATAGTCTATGAGGAAAATGTCGATCTTGGCGATATCGTTTCTCCAGGACGTGAATTGGCTCGTTTTTATGCCAGCGATGAACTGGAAGTTATCGTCGCGTTGAATGCCGATGACTCGGTTTTTATTCCTGATCTATGGCAAGAAGATAACGCCCATAATCAAAATGCCTGGGTTAGCGTTAATCATGGTGGCAGGACTTATCAATGGTCAGGTTATGTTCATCGTGTCGAGTCTGATATTGACCGGGTTACGCGCACGGTTGATGTAGTTGTTCGAATTCCTTCTCCGTTTTCACCGGGGGAACTGGCAGGCAAGCAGTCAGCTACTGTACCCCTGCAAGCTCCACCCCTGCTGGTAGGCATGTATGCCACTATTGGCATTGAAGGAATGGTTTTACCCGGTCACTTCGTTATTCCGGTCAGTGCCTTGCGCCAGAACAATACTGTGTGGATAGCGAGGTCCGAAGGCACCTTGGAGGTTACACCGGTTGAGTTTGTTCGCCAGGAAGGCGATATGACGGTGTTAATGGCTCCTGATCTAGCTGAAGGAAGCTCGATTATTATTAGTGATATTGCCCTTATGACCGATGGTATGCGCATCCAGGCAAAACCGGCCGATGTCACTAATGCCGATGTCCAGGGAGCAATACAGTAATGAACGGAATAATTGCCTGGATGGCACGCAATGGCGTTTATGCTGGTGGCGGGTGCTACCAGCTTCCTGCAAATCACCGTCAAACTGTTTCCCGAAGTTAATCTCGACCAGATCACAATACGGGTGGTTTATCCCGGCGCCTCCCCCACTGAAGTAGAAGAATCAATTATTCGCCGCATTGAAGAAAAGGTGGAGAGTGTAGAAGAGATTCAGGACATTACTGCTGTCGCAGCAGAAGGCATGGGCACCGTTACTGTCGAACTGATTCGTGGCGCCGATACACAATTACGCATGGATGAAATCAAGTCCGAGGTAGATCAGATTATAACCTTCCCGGTAGATGCGGAAGAGCCACAAGTCAGCCTGCTCAGCAATTCCCAGCGAGCCATGCAGGTAGTCGTGGCCGGCAACACCAGTGAACGTGAATTAAAAGAACTCGCTAACCGGATCAAGGATGAACTGACCTTTAAACAAGGTATCTCAATCGTCAATATTTCCGGTACCCGCGCCTATGAAATCTCGATCGAGGCCTCCAATGATGCTTTGCGCAGCCAGGGCTTGACACTAACGGACATTTCCAGCGCAGTAGGCCAGGAAAGCCTTGAACTGCCGGGTGGAGAGCTGGAAACAGCGAATGAAGAACTGGTGCTGCGAACACTTGGCAGAAACTATAACCAGCGCGATTTTGAAGAAATCGTCCTGCGTACTGGCGATAACGGTGGACGCGTTGTACTTGGTGATGTAGCCACCGTCATGGACGGTTTTACTGACAATGATCTGATCAATTTATATGACGGTATCCCTGCCGCGATGATCAATGTCATGCGTGTGGGTGATGAACAGATTCTGGAAATTGCCGAGACCGTTGAACGTTATCTGGTGGAAGAACTCCGCCCTACCCTGCCTGAGGGCGTTTTTGCCGTGGTCGGCAGAAACGAAGCCTCTGTTATCAAGGATCGATTAAGCATTCTTGTTGAAAATGGCATCATGGGCTTAATCCTGGTGATTTTGACATTAACCATATTTCTGGAATTCAGGGTCGCAGCCTGGACCAGTCTGGGCATCATGATTTCCTTTATTGGTGTCTTTGCCCTGATGCGCATCTTTGGCACCTCCATTAACGTGCTGTCTTCCATAGGCTTTCTGCTCGCCATCGGTATCGTGGTAGATGACGCCATTGTCGTCGGTGAAAATATTTTTGCGCGCCAGGAAACCGGCATTCATCCATTACGAGCGGCCATCGAAGGCGCCCAGCGAATTTCGATTCCGGTCATTTTTGCTGTAGCCACGACCATTGCCGCCTTCAGCTCCCTGCTGACCCTTCCCGGCACACTGGGTGGTCTGCTGGGCGACATTCCAGCAGTAGTAATTGGTGTTCTCTTCCTTTCAGTGGCTGAGGCATTACTGGTATTGCCCTTTCATTTATCTCATCCGCCAAAGAAAGAAAAAAAATACAACCGGTTGACACAGGCATTGGATAATCTGCATAAAAAGGTGGCTCGCGGCTTTAAATGGTTTGTCGAAGGCCCCCTGCACAGATCGCTTGAATTTGTCACCCACCATCCCTGGGTAGCCATCTCTTCTTCCATCAGCTTATTATTTATTGCTGCGGGTATTATGGCCGGCGGTTATGTGAAGTTTACCTTCTTCCCGGAAATTGAGGGCGATAATGTTATTGCGAGTGTTGAACTCCCTTCGGGCGCAACTGTAGAGAGAACCCAGGCTGTCGTGGATCGCCTGGAAGCAGAAGCCATCCGTCTTGGTGAGGAATACAATGCGTTGTCTGATAATGGTCAGGCAATAAAATCCGTGAATATACTGGTAGGTGCACAGGACAGCGGTCAGCCCAGCCCCCTTGGTTCCTCTGGCGGTGGCGAAAGCCCCAATGTGGCAACCATTGTATTGGAAATGACACCACCGGAGGACCGTGATTTTGCGGCAAGCGAATTCGAAGACCGCTGGCGTGAAGCGGTGGGCCTGGTACCGGAAGCGCGCAAACTGACTTATTCCTCAGAACAAATGAGTTTCGGTGATCCGGTCAGAGTGGAATTAACTGCTGCCAGTGATAACACTCTGTCGTCTGTAGTCGATGAGGTGGAGACCGCTCTGCGCCAGTTAACCGGTGTATTTGATGTAAAAAATGACCGGGACACCGGCAAGCGGGAAATCACCTTCACACTAAAACCGGAAGCGCGAACATATGGTCTGACCCTGCAGTCACTGGCTTTCCAGATCAGGGCAGCGTTTTTTGGCGATGAATCATTACGCGTGCAACGCGGGCGAGAAGATGTGCGAGTCTATATTCGTCTTCCTGCTGAAGAGCGCAATTCTGTCGATGACCTGCAGTCCTACCGAATACGCACACCCCAGGGTTTTGTCCCGTTGGGAGAAGTAGCAGAGTTGGTGGAGGGTACCAGCCCAACGACCATTCAACGCAGAAATGGTCGCCGTATCATTGCGGTAACCGCCAATGTGGACACGGCTACCATTACCAGTAATGAAGTGAACTCCTATATCACCTCTACCTTAATGCCTGGCATCCAGCAAAACTATCCTGGCCTGACCTATGATTTTGGTGGTGAGCAACGTGAGCAGGCCAGAACCGGACCTGCGATCGTATTGAACTTCTTCTATGCGCTTGTCGCTATCTACGCCATGCTGGCAATTGCCTTTAAATCCTATATTCAGCCTCTTATAGTAATGATGGTCATCCCCTTCGGCGTTTTCGGCGCCATCATGGGCCATCTGATTATGGGAATGAACCTTTCACTACTCAGCATTTTTGGAATTATCGGTCTTTCAGGTGTGATTATTAATGGCGCGCTGGTCATGATCGATTTTATTAATGAGGAAGTACGCAATGGCATGGAATATCACAAGGCGATTGTAGAGGGTGCTAAAAACCGTTTCCGGCCAATTTTTCTCACCTCCATTACCACCTTCTTGGGCGTGGCACCGCTTGTGTTTGAAACCAGCGTACAGGCCCAGTTCCTGATTCCAGTCGCCTTGAGCGTCGGTTTCGGGGTGCTTTTTGGCACGGCCATCCTGTTAGGACTTGTACCTGCCATGATGTCACTGATCAAGGCACCAAATCTGGAAATGGAACTTGATCACAGCGGACAGCCGATCGGGGATTACTACCAGGAAGCGTGATCTATTGTGTGACGCCAGGCTCAACACAAGGCCTGGCGCCAATAAACGATCACTTCAATAACTTATAAAGGAATATGAGAACCTTCGCCCAGGCATCTTCACTGGCTGCTTCATTGTAACGCTCAGCAACAGGAAAATTCTGAAAGGCATGACCGGCATTATCATACTGATGAAATTCGTATTCGATACCAGCTGCATCTAAGGCTCTGGCATAGTCCGCCACATCATCCGGAGAAGGATTGCTGTCGTCATTACCAAAAAAACCGATAACCGGACACTCGATATTTGCAGCCAGATCAATTGGCGCTACGGCACCGTCACCTAATCCCTTTTTAATATTGCCGCCATAAAACACAGCCAGTGCACGAAAACTTCGGATATAACATGCTGCAAGCCATGCTACGCGACCACCCCAGCAATGGCCGACCATGGCGATTCTGTTTTCGTCTACGCCAGGTTGTTGAGCCAGCACCTCAAAAGCGGCAGATATATCAGCCAGCATCCTATCATCCCGGCTCTCCGCTTTTTTCTTATCCAGAGAATCAGTTTTAGGCCACCAGTGAAAAATAAATGGGACCGCCACGGCATAACCATTTGCGGCAAAGCGTCGAGCTGTTTCCAGGGTAAAGGTATCGTTTTCAATGCCGGCATGCCCGACGGGTATATGCTGAGCCAGGACAATGCCGGGTAGCGGCGTGTTGGCAGCGGGTATGAACAGGAAGACATCCATGGCAC
This sequence comes from Gammaproteobacteria bacterium, assembly GCA_024644515.1. Classification (GTDB taxonomy): domain Bacteria; phylum Pseudomonadota; class Gammaproteobacteria; order Pseudomonadales; family Pseudohongiellaceae; genus Eutrophocola. The sequence continues at coordinate 818 of JAHEHN010000018.1, read as the reverse complement.
TGCCCTGAACATCAACGGTAACAAGCTCGTAATCTGTAGCATTCATCAAACTATATCTGTTTTATCCACTTCATTAACCAGTAGCTGGCCGTTAACCATACGATTAAGGTTTTCAATAAAAAGATCATCACTGCGTTGTCGCATGCCACTACCGGCATTGGAACAATGGGGCGTCATACTAATTGCGGGATGATTCCATATCCAGGAGTCTTCGGGTAATGGCTCATCTACGAACACATCAAGAATGGCATGACCAGGTCGCCCTGCATCAAGGGCCTGGCGCAGATCGCCTTCAACCACCAGATCACCCCGGGCCACGTTAACCAGAACAGCATTATCTTTCATTCTACCCAGGAATTTTGCGTCCACCAGATTGCGGGTAGCCTGATTGGAGGCGCAGGCGAGAACCACTACGTCCGCCTGCCCTATCGCATCATCCATGGTATCCAGACTTAACACATGATCGGCAAGCTTTTCATGTTTCTTGCTTCTTCTCACCGCGGTTATATCGACACCAAACCCCTTGGCGCGCCTGGCCACTTGTTGACCGATATTGCCGAAACCAATGATTAACCAACGCGTATGATAGATTTCACGAAAGGGTCGGTATTTCCATACCCCCTGTTTCTGCTTATCCGAAAAATCAGTCAGGTTTTGAAAACAGGAAAGCACCTGGGCCATTACATATTCGGCAATGGCAATGGCCTGAGAGTGGTTATTACTGATTCTGACCCCAGTTTTCAGCAAATCCAGATAGGGCCCCTTATCCAGACCAGTATTGATGGTATGCAGCCATTTGACGTTATGGCATTCCTGCA
>JAHEHN010000016.1 GCA_024644515.1 Gammaproteobacteria bacterium | reverse complement strand
ACCCGACCCTGGCCGATACTATTGCCGAAGAGGATTACAGGTTCAAAATAGAATATTCACTGAACCTTGATTAACACTTGCCAGAAAAACCGACGATCTTAAGGGAGATATCCTATCGCGAATAAAATTGCCGTCTTTGTCGATGTGCAAAACATCTACTACACCACCCGCGAAGCCTATGGTCGCCAATTCAATTATCGGGCTTTCTGGCAGCAGCTGAGCAAACAAGGAGAGATCGTCGTCGCCAAGGCCTATGCCACCCATCGCGGTGATGAAGGCCAACTCAAATTTCAAAGCGCACTGAAACATATCGGCTTTACACTAAGACTCAAACCCTATATCCAGCGCAGTGATGGCTCTGCAAAAGGTGACTGGGATGTGGGCATTACCATTGATGTAATGGATGCTGCAAATGAAGTCGACACCGTTGTCTTGCTTTCAGGCGATGGCGATTTCGATCAGTTACTGGATAAAATCATCAAGGATTGCAATGTCAGCGCCGAGGTTTATGGCGTGCCTTCTCTGACGGCCACCTCATTACAGCAATCTGCCTCAGCGTTCCATCCTATTACTCAAGCCTTGCTGCTTTGACAAATCTTCAATGACAGCCGAAGCATGATCTTCGAAAAAATCAGGAAGCTGTCACTTTTTTCCTTTATCTTTTATCTTTTATCCTTTGTCTTTGATTGATTATTCTGGATTCAAGAGTTTCTTCGAAACATGAAAAGCATCATTCCAATTTTCGCCCTGGCCTTACTCACCTCCTGCTCAGCCGAACAGGATTCCGAGCCACCATTTGCAGCGGCGTCCGATACTGGCGAAGCCCTTCAACAAACTGCTGGTGCAAACAGCAATCCAGATGAATATTTCGATACCGATACCTCTGTCCTGGCCCTGATGAATGCCATCATTCAGCCCAGTGCACTGGAGCTGTGGCAGGCAGTACGTTATGTGGTTACAGCAGAGGGCGTTGAGGAGGATATTCGTCCGCAGACCGATGAGGACTGGTTTCGCTTGCAGGCCAGTGCCATCAGCCTGATAGAAGCCGGCAATGCCTTGCTGATTCCCGGACGAGTAATGGACAATGCGCCTCTTGATCCGGATTATCCCGACTACCAGTACCGACCTGAGGAAATCCAGGCACTGGTGGAGTCAGACGCAGAGAGTTGGCGCACTTATATCAAGCAGATGCAGTTTTTCACCAGGACTACCCTGGAGACTATTGAAGAAAAAGATTTACTGGGCCTGATGGAAACCAGTGCCGCCATCAACAATGCCTGTCAGGGTTGTCATGCTGAATTCTGGTACCGACCAAATAACTGATACCACTGTCGGCAAAACCAGAACCCTTGAATGTCAGTGTTGATGACCACCCGGGCCATGGGCGTGGCCATGGTTGAGTTCTTCTGCGCTGGCCGGGCGTACCTCGACGATTTCCACACTGAAGTTTAACGCTTTACCTGCCAGTGGATGGTTGGTATCTACAGTCGCCATGGTATGACCTACCTTGAGTACAGTTACCTGACGCTGACCTTGCTCGGTATGCACAGTGGCCGTCATCCCCGGTTTCCATTTACGGGCTCCACCCAGGTGTTTTAGAGGTACACGCTGTTCGGCATTGTCTTCACGCTCTCCAAATGCTTCTGCGGCACTCAGCCTGACTTCCACCTGATCCCCGCTGGATTTGCCAGCCAGGGCATTTTCCAGCCCGGCCATCAGCCCACCATGACCATGCAGGTAGGTCATGGGACTGGACTTATCGGCACTATCAAGCACCTCGCCACGGTCATCTTTCAGGGTGTAGTGGAATCTGACTACGCTGTCTTTATCGATATTCACCTGTTACTCCAATAATGCAAAGGCTGCAGAAAGCCTGCTCTTTCAAAGCGGACTTGCCCGACCTGTCTGACTAGGTTCTGACGTAAGTATTAAACCAACCCAGCATTTGTTGCCATGCCAGGGTCGCTGCCGCTTCTTTATAGCGCTCCGGCGTGGCGTCATTAAAGAAACCATGCACCGAGTTTTCGTGGATATGACCTTCATGGGTCACACCGGCATCGGCAAGGGCTTGCTGATAGGCTGGCCAGGCACCAACCAGACGTGCGTCCAGCGCGCCATGTTGTACCTGAATGGCTGCCTTGATGTTTGCTACCTGATCCAGTGGTGCACCACCGCCATAAAAAGGGACTGCTGCTGCCAGATCGGCACCCAGACGAACCGCCATTTGATTGGAGACACTGCCGCCATAGCAGAAACCGGTAATACCAATCTTGCCAGTACAGTCATCACGATTTTTCAGCCACAGCGCGGAAGCCACAATGTCCTCGAAACGCTTGTTAGGATCCAGGCCACTGAACAGTTGTCCGCCCTGGTAATCGTCACCGGGATAACCGCCAACGGAAGTAAGAACATCAGGAGCAAAGGCCATGAAGTTCGCTAGCGCAAGGCGCCGTGCTATATCTTCGGTATGGGGATTAAGACCACGATTTTCATGCACTACCACGATTCCCGGTAATTTTGCCGGTTCCGCAGAGCGACTGTCGGCGCTATAGGGCCGCACCAGATAGCCACGAATAAAGCCATGACCTTCTGGGGATTGCAGCGTCACGTAATCGGCACGGATACGTTCGTCATCGCGAGCGATCTGCTGGCCCATGGCATAGTCCGGCATGAGTGCATCAACGATGGCTCCGGCGCTCAAACCGGCCACGGCAAACTTTTTTACACCATTGAGAAAACTGCGACGGTTGATCTCACCGTGAATAAATTGGTCATAAAGCTGAACGGCTTCGCGGGGTACCGTACGTCTTTCCTTACCTGAATCTTTAGCTGACATTATGTCTCTCCTGTAGAAAATGTTTACTACCAAAACTGCACTTTCGAAATTACTTCAAGGCTGAATAATCCGTGTTGCTCAGCATAAACACCTGCGGGCGTTGCAGGGGAACGTTGTATTTCAGACGCAGGGACTGCCACGCGGGATCGGCAGCAAAGCCCTGCCACACTTCCTCGCGATGGGCACGGTCGCGATAGGCCAGCATATAAACCAGCGTATTGGGACTTTCCACATCCTGCCAGGCACCGATAATTTCAGCTCCATTTCTTTCGAAGATAGCCACTTCCTCTTCACGGAAGCGTTGATGCAAGGCATCGATACCGCCATTGAAATCACCAGTGCCGACACGGTCGGTGTCAACGGTATACATGCGCAGTTCAAAGCAACGGGCATTAACATCCACATTGCTGGTCACTTCGGCCGGCAACTGACCGCGGGGACCACACGCAGACAGCGGAGTGTCATTTTGTGCCGCCATGGTTTTAATCGGCTGTATTGCGCTATTCATAACAACAAGCATAACTATAGCGCAGAGAGAGCCTGCGCCTGCCAGCATTTTTTTGTTCATCTTCATTCTCCGAAAATTGAAATAGTTATTGCATAAATGAGTGTGTGGCCACTACTTCCGTCAAGCGGCAGTAGTGCCAGGCTTCATCCGCCGGTGTCCAGGTGCCGTTTTTATAAGCCTCACAAGATTGCGGTATTAGCAATGGAAACTCTTCCAGTGGATCAGCATCAAGATCATAAAACTCACAGGCCTCGGAATTAACCCCGCCAACACAGACAATCTTGTGACTGGCATTACGCGCCCCCAGATGCAGAGTACCTCCGGTCATCAGGTTAGAAGTTTCCGTCAACAGGTAGCCGGCATCGGGATCACGTACATGATCGGCCTGTCCCTGCAGTATCGGCGTCAGTGAAACCGAATCCAGTGGCAACATGCCGCTACCCTCACTGTTGGAAACTTCAACAGGCGGAGCGAGACCTGCCAGAGAAAGTAAGGTGGGAAATACATCCGCCGCGCTGGCGTATTCCTGGCTGCTGCCCGGCGTAATGCCCGGGCCTTTGACTATCATCGGCACCCGCACTCCGCTTTCATAGGCAGTACCTTTACCGCGTCCACTTCGGGTGAGATACATATTGTCGATGAAATCCAGATTGGGCCGGCCATACATGGGCGTGCCGTTGTCGCCAATATAAATAATATAGGTATTGGGATCGATCTCTTCCACGGCCTCAAACAATTTACCGACAACCGTATCCAGGGCATTGGTCATGGCACGCATCTGGGCTTCACCACTGCAGGTCCCGGTATTCTGGGTACCGAATTCGCCACCGCAGGCTTCCATTTCTGCCAGGGTCAGCGCATCAAGGGTATCTCGATCCGGCACCGCCATCTGTGCAGGCTGACTACTACGGCTGGCATGGGAAAGATTAAAAGCAACCCAGGCAAACCAGGGCTTGTCCGGATCGGTTGTCTCATTGGCGCTGATCCAGTCGATGGTATCGGCTATCTTTACCACCGGTGCGAAAGTAGTCGGGGCAATCCCGGGCAGGGATCGTTGCGGCGGGGTTTCGGCGCGCCATTGATCATCTGTGGTAGTGTCGTCCTGAATTTCATAATCGTAATCCCAGAAGGTATTCAGTGCGGCATGCATATTGCCCTTGAATAAATCAAAGCCGGCCTGCTTCGGTTTCATGCCCGGGTAATTCACTTCCTGACCCGGCAAACCCGCCATGTGCCATTTGCCAAAAGCTGCGGTGCTGTAACCCCCCTCTTCCCTCAGCATTTTCACAAAAGAGGTATGGTGCTGCGACAATGGATCGGCGTAGGTAAATACATGGGTTGCCGAGTAGAGACCGGTAAGCATTGAGGCCCGCGTAGGCGAACAGAACGGATGCGCCCAGACATTGGCAAACAGCATGCCTTCCTGCGCAAAACTGTCTAGTACCGGGGTAGAGGCCGGGCTACCGGCAATGGACTGGTAGGCCGGATGGTTGAGTCCGTTCGGCCCATACTTTTGCATCAGGTTATCGACCATTCCGGGGGACATGCCGGTAGTCACATCCATGCCGATATCATCGGAAATAATAAGCAGTATATTGGGGGCAGAAGGACTGAATTTTTCCGCATGTACATCACGTGCTACCTGATCAGGTTCGGAACAGGCTAGCAGCGACAGCAGTATCGGCAACACTGCAATGAAACGTCCATTCATGGTAGCTCTCCCCCTTTAATTATTATGCCTGCAATACAATCCAGTATAAGAAGCCCGCAAGGCATTATCCAGCCTGCGTGATACATATACAGGGCCGACGACAAAATCTATACTTTCATCCAGTGAAGTTTCCATTAAGAGGAATGCCATATGAACTACCGTCAGATTAAACTTGTCAGCACCCTGTTACTTGGCCTGTGTACCAATGGCGTCATGGCCCAGCCTGAGGACAGCCCAAATCAGAATCCGGAACAGAACTATAGCCAGGATAATCAATGGGGACAGTCATCCGCCGGCCCCTGGGACGGCTCTACCTCCTGGATTACGGTAGATGGCAAAGGTCTTGTCTATGTGCTGGTAAGGATAAAGCCCTACGTGCGCATCTTCGATCGTGAAGGCACATTTCTGCGTTCATGGAGTGGCTCCGACGAACTCGGCAGCGCGCACAGCATCACCATTGATAAGGAAGATAATGCCTGGATCAGCGATTCCGCCCGCCATGTCATTCGCAAGTACAACACAGACGGTGATCTGCTGATGACCCTGGGAATCGCGGATCAACCTGGCGACAACAGCTCCCGGGACAAATTCAATCAGCCCAATCACGTATATATCGCTGACAACGGGGATATCTATATATCCGATGGCTATGTGAATTCCCGTGTCGTGCATTTCAATCCGGCGGGGGAATTCATTCGCAGCATCGGCGGCGTCAAAGGCAGTGGCCCTGGTGAGTTTCAGGCAGTACACGGCGTAGCACTGGACTCAAAAGGTAATATTCTGATCAATGACAGTGAGAATTTTCGGGTAAACATTTTCGATGCTCAGGGTAATTACCTGGAGACCTGGCCCTATCCATCAAGAGGTGGCATCGAAGTGCGGGAGAATGACGTGGTATACATCAGCGATGTTAATGAAGGCAGGGTAAGCATCGTCAGGAACGGCGAATTGCTTGATACCGCCTACGCACCGCGTGCCCATGGCTTAGCCGTAGATTCTGACGGCACGATTTATACCTCCGGGGCATCCCGCAAGAATGTATATAAGCTCACCCCGAAAGACTAGAAAGACGTTTTAGCCCTTAGAGAAGAAATAATGTCGGATGACGGCTTTGCAAGCCTTGTCCGACCTACAAAAACATTCAAGCTTGAAACTTGTGACTTGCGACTGTTTCTAAGCCATCAGGTCGAGAATTTCTTTCGTCTTCGCTTCCATCAAGGCAATATCCCCGCGGGATTCAACGTTGAGGCGCACCACCGGCTCAGTGTTGGACATGCGCAGATTAAAACGCCATTGTGCAAAACTGACGCTGACGCCATCGGTATAATCGATTTCGTCTGCATCGTCTTTATAGTGGGCAAAAACCTTATCTATCACGGCCTTGGCATCGCTCACTTCACGATTGATTTCGCCACTGGCTGGAAAGCGTTCGATACATTTCTCTACCAGTTGCGAGAGCGGCTTGCCAGACTCGCTCATTATTTCCAGTACCAGTAACCAGGGCACCATGCCGCTATCGCAGTAATAAAAATCGCGGAAATAATGATGGGCGCTCATTTCACCGCCATAGGCAGCATCCACTTCTCGCATTTTCTCTTTTATGAAGGCGTGGCCAGACTTGCACTGAACAGCTTCTCCTCCATTGGCTTCCACAACCGCCTGGGTATTCCATACCAGGCGCGGATCATGAATGATCTTGCTACCCGGCTGTTTCTTCAGGAAGGCTTCAGCCAGCAAACCAACGATATAGTAGCCCTCTATAAAACCGCCCTTTTCATCAAAAAAGAAACAGCGATCAAAGTCCCCGTCCCAGGCGATTGCCACATCGGCCCCTTCTTCCAATAATTTGTCGGTAGTAGGCTGACGGTTTTCCTGTAACAGCGGATTGGGAATGCCATTGGGAAAATGACCATCAGGGTCGTGATACATCTTGATGAATTCAAAAGGCAGATGCGGCTCAAGCAAATCAATTACCGGCCCGGCGCCACCATTGCCGGCATTACACAGCACTTTTAGTGGCTTTAGTTTTTTCACATCAATATAGGAAAGCAGATGCTTGATGTAATCCTTCTTAACATCTACCTGGGAGTTCGTGCCCTTCACCGGAGCCATGTCAAATTTATTCATCTCAGCCAGTTTACGAATATCTTCAAGCCCGGTATCGGCGCTAATGGGTTTGGAATTCTCGCGAACAAACTTAATGCCGTTGTAATCCTTCGGATTATGACTGGCAGTGACAACAATGCCGCCATCCACACCAAGAAAACTCGTAGCGAAGTAGATTTCTTCGGTACCACACTGCCCTATATTGGAAACATCGACGCCGGAATCGGTAAGTCCACGAGTCAACGCGGCACATAAAGCCTGACTGCTCAGGCGTATGTCATAACCTACCACCACTTCCTTGGGTTTGATAAAAGTCGCATAGGCCTGACCAATCCGGTAGGCAACTTCCTCATTCAACTGATCCGGTATTCGCCCACGCACATCATAGGCTTTAAAACAGGTATTGGTTTGCAAGGTTTACTGCTCCCTTTAACTTACAACAGATTATTGTCTGGCGATTTTTTTAATACAGATCGTTTTCAAAATAGAACTTGCTGGCATCCATGAAACCCGGGACCGAACCGCAGTCAAAACGCCGGCCCTTGAATTTATACCCCAATACACCGGCACCCTGGGTGGCCTGGGTCAGCAATGCATCGGTAATCTGTACTTCGTTATTTCTGCCAGGTGGAGTGTCACGGATAATGTCAAAAATATCCGGAGTCAGAATATAACGTCCAATGATAGCCAGGTTGCTGGGCGCATCGGCAGAATCAGGTTTTTCCACCATATCGGTGATTTTAATCAGGCCGGGTTCTATTTCATCGCCGGCAATGACTCCATACTTATGGGTTTCATCTTTTGGCACTTCCTCGATGGCAACAATACTGCAACTATGTTTTTTGTACAGCTCGACCATCTGCGACAGCACGCCCTGATCCGGGGAATAACACAGATCATCCGCCAGCACGACGGCAAATGGCTGATCACCAATCAGGGTTTCACCCGTGAGAATGGCATGCCCCAGACCTTTCATCTCGATTTGGCGGGTATAGGAAAAGGTGCAGTTATCGATGACATGCCGGATCTGCTCAAGCAACTCTTCCTTGTCTGTGCCTGCGATCTGATGTTCCAGTTCATAATTAATATCGAAATGATCCGCCAGTGCGCGTTTGCCACGACCGGTAATGATCGCCATGCCATTCATTCCTGCCTCCATGGCTTCTTCCACCCCATACTGAATCAGAGGTTTGTTGACGACAGGCATCATTTCCTTTGGCATGGATTTCGTTGTCGGCAAAAAACGCGTGCCATAACCCGCTGCCGGGAATAAACATTTTTTTATCGGAGAATCAGACATGTTTTCCTTTTCCAGTTTATTTAAAAATTTACGTTTCTGTTTCTTCTCTAATCTGTTTCTTCTCTAAAAGGAAAAAGGAAAAAAGATAAAGGGGTAAACTTACGAATTTACCTGAACCTGCTTGCCTTTATCCTTTTACTTTTATCCTTTATCTGCTTTTAAGTCTGCACGCGCCCGTAGACATCATCAAACCTTACAATATCATCTTCACCAAGATAATCTCCGCACTGTACTTCAATCAGTATCAGTTCATGAGATTCACGGTTTTCCAGGCGATGTTTAGTGCCTATCGGAATATACGTAGACTGGTTCTGTTGCAGCACGACCTCTTCTTCGCCCACGGTCACCAGAGCCGTGCCCTCTACTACAACCCAATGCTCTGCACGCTTATGGTGCAATTGTAGCGACAGCGCCTCACCCGGGTTCACCCGTAAACGCTTGACCTGAAAGCTGCTGCCATCTGCCAGCCACTCATAGGACCCCCAGGGGCGGTAGACCCTGACATGACTGTCAGTTTCCGGCCTGCCGGCCTGTTTGATGATATCAACAATATCTTTAACTTCCTGGACCCTGTCTTTAGCCGATACCAGCACAACATCCGGGGTTTCTATTACTACAGCATCTTCCATGCCAATCACCGACACCAACCGGGATTCAGCATGAATATAGGAGTCACTGACATCTTTCAGAATAACGACGCCCTGGCTGACATTCCCTTGTTCATCTCCTTCACCATGATCCCAGAGCGCGGACCATGCGCCCAGATCATTCCAGCCCGCATCCAGCGGAATCATTACCCCTTTTCGAGTATGTTCCATCACCGCGTAATCGATGGAATCCGCCGGACAACGCTGAAAAATCTCCTTTGGAATACGCTTGAAATCAAGATCATCCGTGCACTGCTGCCACGCCTCTTCACAAATCTGAAGGATTTCGCCAGCGTGACTCTCAAGTGCGCTCAGGTAGGTACTGGCGCTAAACATGAACATGCCGCTGTTCCAGTAATACTCGCCACTTTCAAGGTAAGCCTTTGCAGTCTCCAGATCCGGTTTTTCCACAAAACGTTCAATGCTGAAACCATCACCTGCCACCGCGCCTCGACGAATATAGCCATATCCGGTTTCCGGCTTCTCCGGCACAATACCAAAGGTAACGAGAGCACCGGCGGCGGCCTGCCCGGCTCCCTGGCCAATGGCTTTATGAAAGGCAGGGATATCACCCATGACATGATCTGCCGCCAGCACCAGTAAAGCCACATCATCGGCGTCCTCACCTTTCTCTGCTGCCTCTGCCGCTGCTGCCAGAGCCGCAAGGGCAACTGCGGGGGCAGTATTTTTACCTTCCGGCTCGAGGATGATAGTGACATCTGCTGCCTCGTAATCGAGAGCAAGACTGAATAGCTGTTCCGCCACCAGAAAGCGATGTTCATGGTTGCAAACAACAATGGCGGGACCAATATTATCAAGCCCTTGCAGACGCATAAGACTTTGCTGAAAAAGCGAAGGGGAGCCCGGTTGAAAAGAGACAAACTGCTTGGGATACAACTTGCGCGAGACTGGCCATAACCTTGAGCCAACGCCACCCGCCATAATGACCGGTCTTACCATTTCTTATCCTTTTCAAAAGTCAGCGGCTTTTCGCAAAACCCGTTACTGATAATTTCGTATTTCGCTTGAGCAAACACGCAATTATAAAGGCAATGAGGCAAATAATCAGGAACTATGCCCGGATTAGGCTATAAAAAACGAAAATCAAATAAGCTCAATAGCCCCTAGGGTTTCAAAAGAGATATCTCTATAATAGCGTGTTTTTGCAGGGAACCCGGTCACAGCCGGAACTATTGTATGTCTTCAGCTATATTCACACCTAAAAGCAGTTATGAAAAAGATGACTTAATCGCCTGTGGTCATGGCGATATGTTTGGCCCGGGCAATGCGAAGCTGCCTACTGACAACATGTTGATGTTTGACCGGATTCTGGAAATCTCGTCTGACGGTGGCAGTGAGGGCAAGGGGCATATCATTGCCGAACTCGATATCAATGCCGATCTGTGGTTTTTTGACTGCCACTTCAAGGGCGATCCGGTCATGCCCGGTTGCCTCGGTCTGGATGCCATGTGGCAGCTTGTTGGCTTTTACCTTGGCTGGCGCGGAAACCCTGGCAAAGGTCGTGCCCTGGGTTGCGGTGATGTGAAATTTACCGGTGAAATTCTGCCGCATAACAAGAAAGTGGTTTATGAACTCGATATCAAACGCCTTATTGAACGCAAGCTCATTATGGGTATAGCCGACGGCAAGGTTTCAGTTGATGGCAAGGTCATTTATACTGCAAAAGGGCTTAAAGTGGGCCTGTTCAAGCCGGATGAAAAGCTGGGTGCATAACCTGTTAAAACCGGTACTATTCTTCTTGATCGATTATCAAACCAGACATGCTGACAAACCTGAAAACGTTTGCAGCATGCAATTTTAGGGGCAAGATTATGCGGCGAGCTGTCGTAACAGGTATGGGTATCGTCTCCTGCCTGGGACTGGACAAACAAACTGTACTGGAATCACTGCAGCAGGCGCGCAGCGGAATTGTTCATCGGCCCGTTTATGAGGAAATGGGGATGCGCAGTCATGTCGCCGGTGCCGTGGATATTGATTTGTCTGAGCATATTGACCGCAAGACACTTCGTTTCATGGGTGATGCCGCGGGTTTTGGCTATATTGCCATGGACCAGGCTATTCAGGATTCCGGACTTGAAGAAGCCGACGTTTCAAATTTTCGCACCGGCATCATCATCGGTGCTGGCGGCTCCTCCACAGAAGATATTGTAGAAACTGCAGACATACTGCGGGAAAAAGGTCTGAAAAGAGTCGGCCCCTACCGCGTCACACGCACCATGGGAAGTACCGCATCTGCCTGCCTGGCCACCCCATTCAAAATCAAGGGCGTGAACTATTCCATCTCATCTGCCTGCTCTACCAGTGCACACTGTATTGGTAATGCGGTAGAACTGATCCAGCTGGGGAAGCAGGACGTTATTTTTGCCGGTGGCGCAGAAGCAGAACACTGGACGCTAAGTTGTATGTTTGACGCAATGGGAGCTCTCTCTACCAAGTATAATGATACCCCTGAAAAAGCCTCCCGCGCCTATGATGCTGAGCGTGACGGTTTTGTCATTGCCGGCGGTGGCGGAGTGCTTGTGATAGAAGAGCTGGAACACGCCAAGGCCCGAGGTGCGAAAATTTACGCTGAAATTACCGGTTATGGTGCAACCTCTGACGGTTATGACATGGTTGCTCCTTCTGGTGAAGGCGCAGTTCGCTGCATGCAGATGGCCATGGCTACCGCCAATAAGCCCGTGGATTACATCAATGCGCACGGTACCAGCACACCTGTGGGCGATGTCACCGAAATCGGTGCGGTAAAACAAATGTTTGGCGATAATATTCCGGCCATTAATTCCACCAAGTCACTCTCCGGCCACTCACTGGGCGCTGCCGGTGTGCAGGAAGCTATCTACAGCCTGATCATGATGGAAAACAATTTTATTTGTGAATCGGCAAATATTGATAACCTCGATGAAGCCGTAGAGGGCGTCCCAGTAGTCAGGTCTCGACAGGACGATGTTACGCTCAATAGCATCATGTCCAACAGCTTTGGCTTTGGCGGCACCAATGCCACGCTGGTATTTGAGCGTTTCGAGAAATAAGTTTCCTCCTGCTGGAGCAGCAGAAAATGAAACATTTTTTTATTACTGCCTGCCAATCATTCCTGCTTGCAGCAGCCTGCATGGGCTTTCCTGTTAGTACTCTGGCTCAGCAGGATTCCCTGCTCAATTCCCGTTCCAGCAGTTTTCCCGTAGTTCGCAGCAGCATCCTCCCTGCAGAGGAAGCCTTTGCTTTGAGCACTTTTATTGAGGCCCCTGACACCGTAGTACTGTTATGGGAAATAAAAGAAGGCTATTACCTTTACCAGAAAAGTATTAGCGTTGTTGACAGCAATGGCCATATTTATTCACTGCCCGAATTACCAGCAGGAAAAGTAATAGAAGATGAATTTTTTGGTGAAGTGGAAGTCTACTTTGAGCGCCTGTTGATTCGTTTTCCTTTAACGACCCTGGCAGTAGAAAACAATACCGCAAATTTCACCCTGCAGCACCAGGGCTGCGCAAAAGACCTGTATTGCTATCCCTTACAGACGACACCGATAACACTGACAGTGCCGGAATAAAAAAGTTACAAGTCTCAAGTCTCAAGTCTCAAGTCTCAAGCAGGCGACCAAAGGTCGCCACGTCGGATGCGTCCCTGCGGTCCTTATCCGACCTACAAAAAAACTGTCCCCACACCACCTGGCTCCAAATTCCATCTCAATCCCAACCCCACAAACAAACCACGAGCCCTCCTCATGCATTCTGTCTCCTGCATCCTATTTAAATTCGCCCTGCCGGATGCGTCCCTGCGGTCCTTATCCGACCACCAGCAAACCATTGAAGCCTGAGAGAGTGGTTGCTTGCCTCTTGTCTCTTATTTTTTTCTGCCGCCTACCTGCCTCGCCCACCTTTTTCCTTTTTCCTTTATCTTTTTTCCTTTATCTTTTTTCTTGTGACTTGAGACTTGCGACTATCTTACTTCTCCACCGTATACGTCAAATCCACACTCTGGCTTACACCGGTTTGCACCTCAAGTTTTACTCGCTCAGTAAGGATATATTCCAGGGTCAGGGTGTTTTCGCGGTCAAACAGGCCGATGTCATAACGCATGAACAGGTTGGGACGCAGATACTTGCCCAGACCAAGAGCACTATCACGGTAGTCGTTACTGGTACTGATATCCACCATATCCAGCCCCAGTCCTTTTCTGACACTGTTGGTCAATCCATTGCCTTTTTCCAGACTTAACAGGGCAATCGCATTGAGCATGTTTGCGCCCTCCTGGTTACCGGCATTCTGGAAAGAACGACCCGTCACCAGTAAGGAAAGGATTTCACTTTCAGGCAGGCCGGGAACAGAAAATAACTGCCCCTGCAAATTCCGAATGGTGCCATTCAATTGCAAACCCACCAAGGCGTTCGAGGTCTGCCTTACCGCCCTGATATCCACTGCAGGGTTCAAAGGATTACCGAGGAATAATAACTTCCCGTTCTCGATGCTAAGTCGTTGTCCGTAAAGACTATAGCTGCCATTCGGAATAGCCAGCTCGCCATGGGCCAGCATTGGTCTGTCGATACTTTGTTCAAGCATCAGTTCACCGTTAAGCTGCAGATCAAGGCCAAAGCCACGAAATCTTACTTCATCGCCCAATCCAAGGATGACATTCGCGGTGACCGGAACAAGCCCCAACAAACCATCATCAGGCGCATTGACAGAACCTTGCAGTTCCGGTGGCAAGTTAACTACGACGACATCTCTGGAAACACTGACAGACCCATTGCCCACCAGTGCCATATTACTGCTGATATCGGGATCAAATTGGGGCATCAATAATGAGCCACTGATATCCAGAGTATTGTTGTCATATTTCAGCACAAGATCAGGATTCACTCTCACCTGTGTTCCCGGAATATTAATGATCTGAAAATCCTCACCAGTAACTTCAAACTGTATTGTTCTGCTGCTCATAAATGGTGTAGTTATCTGGCTGTTAAAGCTTACCTGCCCCGTCCCGGAACCTGCCTGTCCGGTAATTGTGATTTCATTATCCTGTTCACTGTGCAGGGCAAGCTCAATACCACTTAGCAATAATCCATATTCAGGGAGCTCAAAACTGGCAGCAGCAAGATTTGCATCAAAAACCAGCAAGGGCCGCGTCAGGTTACCGCTTATTTGTCCACTTGCCTTAAGTTCGACTCGAGGATCAAGCAAATTAGGAACAATAGCTTCCAGCCAGGCAATATTATTGAACCCTAGTTCAAAATCCCCCGCCAGCGATTCCTTATCATCCAGAGTGGCCTGCCCCTTAAAAGCCCCCTGAAAATCTAGACCATCTGCTTCCGGTACATAAACCTGAAAACCGGCATTTAATGTCCACAGGGCAGACTCGCGATTGAGATCCAGCTGCACTTCATCCAGACCATAACTTTCTACCCGAGCCGGGCTTGCTGAATCCTCGGTCGCTTCCATGACGACTCCCAACAGCAGGTCCCGAGGAGACAGGACAACATTAAGAGCGGTTTCCTGCCAGTCAGCGCCAAGCCCGGAAAAAGATGACTCCACATCCACTCTGCCATCAATAAAACTGTTTTGGGGTAGCGAGATGGCATACTCACCCAACAGGTCTTCAAGACCTTTTGGCCTGCCATCAAGCACATCCAGAATATCATTCATTCCAGCGTCTTCGATGAGTTGGCGATTATTCAGATAAGAAAGAGGAAAATCATCGAGAATGATTTCCCCGCTGGCCCCGGCGCTGGCCATCCAACTTCCCTGTGCGCATGCGCTGAAGGAGGTCATGGCCCAGCAGTGCTCGGATAAAGTGGCCCGGTCTTCCGAAGCAGAAATAAACAAAGGCTGGGCCAATTGCCAATCGCCATAGATGGATTGGATCTCCGCTGCTGAAATTTCACCATCCCAGCTTTGCTGAAGGTATCCACCAGCGGCCTCAAGTTGAAACGTTCCCAGCGATGAAGTGGTATCCAGCTCGACTTGATGGGCAGGCAGGGTGCCGGAAGCCAATAATTCTCCCCTTGGAAAAACCACACTTTGTTCTCCGGCCCCCCAAATCAGGTTGACGAAATCCAGCTCCACGCGATTATCCGAACCATCATAACGCGCTTCCGCCTGAAGACGATCCAACTGTAATTGCACACTGTCATCGGCGTAACGAATACCGGTTCCATTAAATATTCCATTAAGTTGAGGGGACGCGGGCGTTCTTCTTAACCTTCCCTCTCCATTTGCCTGCCCTTGCACCAGAGATAAAATGCGGTTCAGCGCCGGCGCCTGCAAATTCCATTGCAGGTCCATAGCCGGTGTAATTATTCCACTCAGCGCCAGGGAATTTCCTCCTGCCGCCAGATTTACATTTATTTCCTCAATACTGTTATCCAGCAGAGCAAGCTTCCCCTCAGCGGAAAGTGGAAAGCTGTTTATCTCACCAGCCAGCTCAGCAATACTGACAAGGGTTTTGCGCTGACCATTAGCGAAATCAATATTGATACTGCCACTGCCCTCTACAGAAACCAGCTCCAGGCCTTTCAGCAAATCACCATCGGTAAAATTTTCAAGGGTCCAGTCCAGAGACAGTGAATTTTCAGCCGACAGCTCATACTCCCCTAAAGCAGAAAGCATCAGCCTCTGACTGTCCAGGGAAACCTGATTCAAACGTATAGCATCAGGCTGGTAGCTGACATCGAAGCTGCCTGAGAGCTCACCGAAATCCTGCAGGCGTGCATCCAGTTCGCCCTGTAAATCCAGTTGTTCTATGGTGCCTGCAGTCGTCATGCGACCAGTCAGGCTTTCTATCTGATCCAGTCCCGGCAGGGCAAAACCTGCTCCCACAAAATCGCGAATTTCGTGCTGCAAGGCTATGGCGGGTAAACTGCCGTCCAGCAGCCCTGTTGTAATACGACCACTGGAGGTCAAACTGACAGGGGCAAGCAGGGTATGCTCAACTAGTAATTCATCCAGGTTTCCGCCAAGGCTTAAACTGCCATCAAAGGCCATTTCCGAAAACACTGTACGCCAGCCAAGCGTGCCTTCCAGGGCATAGGAAGTTGAGGACAACACCAGGTCTGTGGAAATTGAGCTGGCAGCATCCCTTTCCAGAGTAGCCTGAAGCCCAAGGCTTTGTGAATCAACCCTGGCCGCCAGTGAAACTCTGGCGATACGCTGCATCTCACCATTCCTGATACTTATATTGGCTATCATCGCCTGATCAAGCTGAATTGTGACTGGTAGGGAAAAAATCTCCTGCAAAATAGCAGCAATATCTTTTTCTGCTGCATCATTCTGCTCTTCAATAACTTCTGGCAGATCAATTACTACCTGGCTGGCCTGGAAATTTCTTATATGAAGGGCATGATCAAAAAGGGCAACAGGACGCCATGCCACAGAGATATTCCCGGCCGCCATTGACATACCCGTTTCGCTGTCACGGAGGTTCAGATTGGTAAAACTCAGTTCGTCCAGCAATAAGCCGCTCATTTCCTCGAAAGACAGTTCATAACTACTGGAGCCCGAAACCCACTGCAAGGCTCGCTTGACTGTCCAGGCAGAACCGGCTTCGGTACCCACGGCTATGAGTAACATGAAAATCACCAGTGCCAGCAAAAAGACCAGACTTTTCCCGGTGGTTTTTAGTGCCCTTATCATTAGCTCAGGCTTCACAGGTCCGGCCCCATGGTGATATGAAAACGAAAACCACCCTCATCACTCATGGCATGAGCAAGATCGAGCCTGATAGGACCTATAGGGGAAAGCCAGCGCAAACCCACGCCGACACTTTGCTTCCAGTCAAACTCGCTGTCAGAAAATGCGTTGCCGCCATCGACAAAAAACGCGCTGCGCCAGTTATTTTTAATGGGGAAATCATATTCCAGACTCCCGGTCAGCAAATGCGTGCCGCCAACGACTTCATTGTTTACATTCAATGGTCCCAGGGAGTTGTATTAATAGCCTCTCAACTTTTGGTCTCCACCGGTAAAAAAGCGGACCGAAGCGGGCAGATCTTCCACCACATCAATCCAGGTTGAGCCGATTTCAAATTTGCTGATAAAACGACCGGGGCCAAAACTGATAATACCCTTGCCACTGCCATATACCTGAACAAAGGTAGTGTCGGAAATCATGGCATCACTGGCGCCACGAATATGCCCGAACAACTTCCAGCCACGGGATGGAAAAATCAGATCATCGGCCACGGTTTTGGAAAGACTGTAACCAGGCATGGTAAGGGTCACATTATCCTGCTGAAGGTCTACCGTGTAGTTATCCTGCAGATAATCAATGGAATAAGTCTCCAGCCAGCCAGAGGCAGATTGACGCCTGTAGGCAACTTCCAGCTTAAAGCGATCACTGTCATAGGTCTCGGCATTCTCTGTGACAAAGCCTGTACCAAAACTGAGCGTTTCACGAACCGGATCATTAAGAGGAATGATGTAAGCCATATTGACCTGGGATCTGACCGGCGATAAGCCTAAATCACTGTCGATGTGATGCCCGCGGGTATTGATATAACGGTTTTCATAGGTTGCCCTGAATCGCGGTCCGGTATCGGTTGTAAAACCGACGCCGGTTGACCATGCATTCCTGGCCCTGGGAACAAGAGAGATATTAATTGGCACCGCCCCCTGATTCACGCGCGACAACTGGGGCGACACGTTTATGATGTTGAAATAACGACTTTCATCAAAGTTGGTTCGCTGTTCCAGCAGACGATCGCTGCTGTAGGGTTCTCCTGCCTCCAGAATTACCAGGCTCTCTATAAAAGCCTGAGAAAAACCCGGTACCGGTTCGATATTGATTTCACCAAATGAGAACCGTGGACCAGGTTCAAAATCAATGAATATTTCTGCCAGATAGTCACTCATATCCACCCGTAGTTCCGCACGCTGAAAACGCGCAGAAAAGTAGCCGTTCTCAATGGCCCGGGCACTTAATGTGTTCTTGATATTCTCATATTCCCCATGATGTAGGGGTGTTTTCTCCATATTCGGCAATTCATCGATAATTTCCTGAAATAGCAACTGATCTTCTTTGCTGAAAGCAATGTGAACACTTACATTTTCTACCAGAATCTGATCTCCCGGAACCATGTCTATGCTCAACAACCAGCATTCTTCAGGCTCGCTGAAGATCAATTCAAAAGTACTGTGGTAATAGCCAAGCGCATTGGCAGCATTACGGATATTGGTTCTGACCTGGGGCGCCAGGCGATTTAGACGGGACAGTGGGGTATCACAGGATTCAGCGCTGATAGCCATATGATTACGAATATTGGCCGCTAATTCCTCATTTACGCCCTCAATACGAATTTTTGCCAGTTCACTGGTCTGTCCAGAGACTGAACTGACCGTCAGGATGGACAGGCAGAGAAAAACAAAAAAGCGAAGTGAGATGTACATGACAGTCTTGCTGATAAATAACGGTAAAAGTAGCTAAAATTCACAATAATGAAGACAAATATCCAATAAAAACTACTATTACCTATTAAACCAACTATAACTCCTCACTTTACTGATTTATTAATATTTGACGAAAAATGTTCCGATCTTGTGGGCATCGTCGGTTAAAAATGCTAATCTTCACTTTTTTACCGCCATCAGCATAAGAAATCTGCAAATATGGTGGTCTCGTATACAAACGGTGACACAATGGCAGCCTTACTGGTAATTAATGGTCCAAACCTGAATTTGCTTGGTAGCAGGGAACCGGAAATATATGGCTCCGATACCCTTGATGATATCAACGTAAAATTAACGGAGCTTTGCGAGGAAAGCGGTCACCGGATTGAGTTTCTGCAAAGCAATGCTGAAGCTGAAATCATTGAACGCGTTCACCAGGCAAAAACAACAGGCATAGACTTTATTATTATAAACCCGGCAGCTTTTACCCATACCAGTATCGCTCTCAGGGATGCCCTGCTAGGGGTAGAAATTCCATTCATTGAGGTCCACCTCTCTAATGTTCATGCTAGGGAGGAATTTCGAAAACATTCCTTTTTAAGCGACATTGCTATCGGTAGCGTAGTCGGCCTCGGGCCGATTGGCTACGAACTGGCCTTGCAGGCGGCACTGGCAAGAATTGAATAATTACCATTAACCTGACAAAACAGTATCGACATACCCGATATAGCAGAAATAGTAAGTGTACAGACATGTATAAAAGCTGGTTAGCTAATATAGCCAGGCAGCAAAAAAACCCGGTAATCTATTTACAATATTTTTTATCACACAAACACAGGCAAATAAAGAGATAACAATGGATATCAGAAAAGTAAAAAAACTTATCGAATTACTTGAATCATCTGACGTGGCAGAAATAGAAATCAAGGAAGGCGAAGAAGCGGTTCGCATCAGCCGCAACTCCCCCTATTCCGCGCCTGCCCCCCAGTATGTTCAAGCTCCTGCAGCGCCAGCTCCTGCTCCTGCCGCCGCAGCGCCAGCTCCTGCCAGTGACTCTGCAGAAGTAAAAAGCAGTGCCAGTGAGCACAAAGGTGCGGCCGTTAAGTCTCCCATGGTGGGCACCTTCTATCGCTCACCCTCTCCTACTTCCCCTGCTTTTATCGAAGTGGGCAAGCAGGTACAGGCCGGTGATGTCATTTGTATTATCGAAGCCATGAAAATGATGAACCAGATTGAAGCCAACAAGGCTGGCACCATAGAAGCAATCCTGGTGGAAGACGGGGAACCCGTCGAGTTTGATCAGCCCCTTGTCACAATCGTCTAGGGAAGCGCTGGTTAAGTATGACTCACAAACATCCAGGAATTATCTACTCATGTTGAAAAAAGTATTAATTGCAAACCGCGGTGAAATCGCCCTGCGAGTCCTTCGAGCCTGCAAGGAAATGGGCATTAAAACTGTCGCGGTACATTCAACTGCTGACAGAGACCTGATGCATGTCATGTTGTCTGATGAATCAGTCTGTATTGGCCCCGCCTCTTCTACCGACAGTTACCTGAACGTTCCGGCCCTGATCAGTGCCATGGAACTTACCAATGCCGATGCTGTACATCCTGGTTATGGCTTTCTTTCCGAAAATGCGGATTTTGCCGAACAGGTGGAACAGTGTGGATTTATTTTTATTGGCCCCACTGCCGAAACCATTCGCTCCATGGGCGACAAGGTCAGCGCCATTGACGTCATGAAAAAAGCCGGCGTTCCAACTGTCCCTGGTTCTAACGGTCCCCTGGGAGAGGATGAAAAGGAAATCCTCGCCCTTGCAGAAAAAATTGGCTTTCCAGTGATGATCAAGGCTGCGGCCGGCGGCGGTGGTCGTGGCATGCGCGTTGTTGAAAAGGCTGAAGACCTGATCAAGTCAATTCAGGTTACCAAGAGCGAAGCCAAATCCTATTTCGGCAGCGATGTGGTGTACCTGGAAAAATTTCTGGGCAATCCCCGCCATGTTGAAATTCAGGTCATCGGCGACGGCAGAGGTAATGCCATTTGTCTCGGTGATCGCGACTGCTCCATGCAACGTCGTCATCAAAAAGTTGTTGAAGAAGCACCAGCCCCGGGCATTGACGAGAAAACCCGGGCAGGCATCATGGATACCTGCATAAAGGCCTGTGAAAAAATAAAATACCGTGGTGCCGGCACTCTGGAATTTCTCTATGAAGACGGCCAATTTTATTTTATTGAAATGAATACCCGTGTGCAGGTCGAGCATCCCGTTACTGAGCGCGTTACCGGCATTGACATAGTCAGGGAACAATTACGCATCGCGGCGGGTCTGGAGCTGTCTGTGAAGCAGGAAGACATCAGTATTATTGGACATGCCATTGAATGCCGCATCAATGCTGAAGACCCGAATACATTTATGCCTAGCCCCGGCACCGTCAAGCTTTTCCATTCTCCCGGGGGAAATGGCATCAGGGTAGACTCGCATATTTATAGCGGCTATACCGTCCCACCCTATTATGACTCGCTGATCGCCAAGCTTATTGCCTTTGGCCCAACCCGCGACGTGGCCATTGGCAGAATGCAGAATGCACTGGGTGAAATGCTGGTAGACGGAATAAAGACCAATATTCCGCTTCAGGTCGACATCATGAAAGATGAAGGCTTCAGGAAAGGCGGTGCCAATATCCACTATCTGGAAGAAAAGCTCAAAGATCGCTAGAGCGCCGGATCGACAAAGAAAATTCCTGCCTGGTGCGCAAGCGCATCAGGTCGATTCATAACCCATATTGGAAAGGGGTCCCAGACTATCTCCTGGCTGCAAATACAGATTCCGGTACAGGCAACTCAAGCTGACACGGTTGAGCAGGTATTGTTGGATGCCGGCGCCCTGTCGGTCACCCTCACCGATTCACAAGACCAGCCAATTTTCGAACCCGGCCCGGGTGAAACGCCTATCTGGGACCTGGTTACCGTGGTGGGACTATTTTCCTCAGAGCTCGACCAGCGCGCCTTGCAAGTTACCCTTGATGAAGCCCTTGCCTCTCTCTCACTCGATTCTTGTCCCCTGACGCACCTCGAAGATCAGGATTGGGAGCGTGCCTGGCTCGACGATTTTCAACCCATGTGTTTTGCCAATCACTTTTGGGTCTGCCCTACAGGCATCAAACCCGACACTGAAAATGCGGTCGTTATGGAACTGGACCCGGGCCTGGCATTTGGTACGGGAACGCACCCAACCACCGCCATGTGTCTGGAATGGCTGGCCGCAAATGATGTCAGCAACAAAGACCTTATTGACTATGGGTGTGGTTCCGGGATACTCGGCATTGCCGCTCTGCTATTGGGAGCTGACAGGGTTTACGGGGTAGACAATGATCCGCAGGCGCTGCAGGCCACAAGCGATAACTGCAAAAAGAATTCTCTTTCCCAGTCACGCTTTATGCTTTATTTACCGGGTGATTTTGCCAATGCCCTGCGCCATGAAGAATTGCAGCAGGTGGATATTGTGCTGGCCAATATTCTTGCTGGCCCGCTGATAAATCTGGCCGAATACCTGACCGCCATGATAAAACCGGGAGGCATCATACTGCTATCCGGCATCCTGCGGGAACAGGCTGAGGAAGTCATGTCAGCCTACGAAAAATGGATCAGTTTTTCACCCCCTCTTTATCAGGCAGATTGGGTTAGACTGGACGGAATACGTAAAAACTGACGGCTAAATCTGGAAAGCAAGATCGATCACAGACTCCTATAATTCAGGTCACTAAAACATTTATAGACAGGTTAGAATTACAGAAAACCCTAACCCAGATTTTCAATGGCCAACTTCCTCACTCAATGCCCATACTGCCAGACCTCTTTCAAGGTCACCGATGCACATATGCAAGCTGCCAATGGTGTTGTCAGGTGTTGCTCATGCATGGAAGTGTTTCTGGCTGCCCAGAACAAAATAACGCCCAGGCAAAATAAAGAGAGTACGCAAAGTTATAACAGGGAAAAATCTCCCTCCGACGAACCATCAACGCATACTGAAAAACCCGATTCCCCACTCGCTTCAACACCTGCGCCAGAACAAGAAGATATTCCATTATTCACGATAGAACCGGACGTTGACGAGATTTATGCGAAAAACAATCCGGAATCAGCTGAAACACAATTTAATGCAGAAGATACTGCTGAAAACCATTCCGGGATTACAGAAGCAAGCGCGTTAGAAGAAGAAAACACCCCTTTTATTTCATGGAAAACCTTTGACGGTGCGGAAGATGACGCGACAGAACCCGGGGACAATAAACCGACAGACTCCCTGCCCGAACAATCCACAGAAGAAACCGCTGTGTTTTTTGAGGAACAAATATTTTCGGCAGATGATGATAGAGAAAACCTCGAGCAAGGCGATGATGAAAGTGATGAAACTGATAATGATCATGAAGCGATAGCAGAGCAGGCATCACCAGAATATACCGAAGACAGCCTGGAGAACCTCGAAAACCAGGTCAACCAGCACGTTGACCAAGAAACTTCAGATGATACAAACCAGAAAAGTCCTGTCGGGTTCAACGCCTTTCTTGATCCTGCGGCATATCAAGTTAAAGTCATCGATTTCAGTTTCGATCTGACCCCGGAAGATAATAGCGGCGCTATCATAGCCAGTGATGAGTCGCCACATGCGGATACCAGCGACCAAAATTTCGCGCAGGAGGATGCGCTTGTTCAGGTTCATGAAGATGCATCAAAGCCAGACACGACTCTTGCAGAAACAGCTGGGGAAATATCCAGGGAGGAGGGCAAGCAGGCCATTGAGAAGCTCGCAGCAAGCGCCTCAAGTATGGGACTCACTGCAGCACAGGTTGAAGGGGATCTGGAAGAAAGCGCCATTCCGATACTGGCGCCCGACTTTGTTGCCAGTGAAAATATTCCGGTAAGTCTCCAGCAAAGCGCCTTTGCCTGGTCCCCTGTACTTAAACAGGCACCGCTTCCCGAGCAAGGTACTACGCTGGTTGAAAAACTTCCGCTACAAACAGATGATGAAAAAGCCTTCATCCACAACAATCTCTCCACATTAAGAGATAGTGATTCACTCCTGCCACTACCGCCGGAAAACCTGGAAGCAATTAATGAAGAGCCGGTGGAACTTGCCAGTTTTTATGATCCCCTGAAGAAAACCAAAACCATTGCCCTGTCCTTGCTTAGCGTTTTACTGATTTTTACTCTTGCCGGACAATTTGCCTGGTATAACCTCGAGTCGCTAATTGAGGATGAACGTTTCGACCCGGCAACTGCCCGTCTGTGCAATTTAATTGAATGCCCCGACACCAGCGCAATAGATCTTTCTGCCCTGATTACCGAAGAACTGATGATTCGCTCCCATCCTGCGCTGGCTGATGCCCTTCTGGTTAATTTTATTTTCCGTAATGATGCGGCCAGAGAACAGCCATTCCCGCTGGTAGAGCTTAATTTTACCAACAATAACGGCACTATCGTGGCAAACCGGGTATTTACTCCCCTGGAGTACCTGCCAGAGGAGATGCACCTGTTTACCCATATGCCAGCCCATTCCTCTATTCAGGTTTCACTGGAACTGGTTGATCCTGGGGATGATGCAACGGGCTATTCACTGGTGTTCCGTAACCCCTGATCAATATCATTGAAGGCAAGCGCGCTGAGCTGGATAATTTATCCCGCGTTTAGTTCGAATCTACCCCCAAATCTAGTAGACTAACTGCCTCTGAAAGAACCCGTAGAGTCTTTGTAGTGATAAAAATCGGAAATTTTTCATTGGCTTCTTGTGTTGTGCTTGCACCAATGGCGGGAGTGACGGATCAACCCTTTCGTCGTCTCTGCCGGCGCCATGGTGCAGCCTTGACGCCTTCGGAAATGCTTACCTCCAATATCAAACTCTGGGGACAGGAAAAGTCACGTTTGCGCCGATGCCATGATGGCGAGGAAGAACCCCGCGTAGTCCAGATAGCCGGCGCAGATCCCTTGATGATGGCTGAGGCAGCACGTCTTAATGCTGAAAAGGGTGCCCAGATCATCGACATCAACATGGGATGTCCAGCCAAGAAAGTCCTGAAACGCTCGGCCGGTTCAGCACTCCTGCAATATCCTGACCAGGTGGAAGCCATCCTGAAAGCGGTTGTTGCGGCCGTAGACGTCCCTGTTACGCTTAAAATCCGAACCGGCTGGAATCCGGAAAATCGCAATGGCGTGGCAATTGCCAGATTAGCCGAAGATTGCGGCATTCAGTCTCTGGCGGTTCATGGCAGAACTCGTGCCTGTGCTTTCAAGGGGGCTGTCGAATATGACACCATCGCTGCAATCAAGAATGCTATCTCCATTCCTGTCTTCGCCAATGGTGATATTGAGTCACCCTATCAGGCCGCGCAAGTACTCAAACAAACCCGGGCAGATGGATTAATGATAGGTAGAGGCGCCCAGGGTAGGCCCTGGATTTTCGATGCCATAAACCACTACCTGGAACACGGCACGCTGAAAAGAACAAAGACTCTTCAGGAAATCCATGCCATCATGAGCGCTCATATACAAAGTCTGCATGAGTTTTATGGGCCGGTAAAAGGTGTCTTTTTCGCCCGCAAACATACCGCCTGGTACCTTGGGAATCTGGAAGAAGCCCATGATCTGGAAATTGGCGGAAAAGAACTTGATAGTCTGGTACTTTCTTTCAGAAAAGAATTTAACAGTCTTCAAGACTGTAGCGCCCAACTTCACACTCTGGATATGATATTTGAATTCCTGAAAAGTTCTGAAACAAAACAACAAGTAAAAAATCGACAATTCAAGGAACTGGCAGCATGAGTAATTTCTTTGACGAGGAAGAAGAATTTAATTCTGGCAGCAGTAAAAAAGCAGAGCCTCTTGCCACTGCCGATGAAGGCAGCATGCCAAGACAGGGACAGACCCTGAGAGAATGTGTTACATCTTCCCTCAATGACTACCTTACCAAAGTTGACAGCGAACATATCAGCGAATTATATGAACTGGTGCTATCGGAAGTAGAAGCACCCCTGCTGGAAAGCGTTATGCAATATACACGCAGTAATCAGAGCAAGGCGTCTGCCATGCTGGGTCTGAATCGTGGTACATTACGCAAGAAATTAAAAAAGTATGGCATGCTGAATTAACACCGGATTTAGCGTCAATTAGAAACCGTAGGCACGCCTGTAAGCTGTAACCTGAAAAGAAATCAACCTTAACATTCCTGTCCCTCAATAAATAAAGAAGACTCAACTGCAATGAATGCGCAACCCCCCTCTCCCGTGAGCCGAGCGCTCATCAGTGTTTCTGATAAATCCGGCATAGCTGAATTTGCCCGTGCCCTTCATGGCCTTGGTGTAGAACTGCTCTCTACTGGCGGCACCTACAAGTTGCTTAGCGGTGAAGGCATTCCCGTCACCGAAATTTCTGAATACACCGGTTTTCCCGAAATGATGGACGGCCGGGTAAAAACACTGCATCCGAAAGTACATGGCGGCATTCTTGCCCGACGCGGCCAGGATGATGCTGTTATGGCGGCGCATGATATCCCCCCCATCGATATGGTGGTGGTCAACCTTTATCCTTTTCAGGCAACCGTCGCCAATCCGGATTGTGATCTACCAACAGCAATCGAGAATATCGACATTGGCGGTCCCACCATGCTCAGGGCAGCAGCCAAAAACCATGCCTGGGTTACCGTCGTCGTAAATCCCGGAGACTATGCGCGTGTCATCGACGAAATGAAGAATAATGAAAGCTGCATAAGTGCTGACACCCGGTTTGATCTTGCTGTAGCTACTTTTGAGCATACCGCCCAGTACGATGGCGCTATAGCCAACTATCTCGGCAGCCGCACAATTACAGGCGAGAGTGAGGAATTTCCGCGCACCTACAATATGCAGTTTATAAAGAAACAGGCCATGCGTTACGGGGAAAACCCCCATCAGCAAGCCGCGTTTTATGTGGAATCCGGAGACCGGGAAAATTCAATCTCTACGGCCAGTCAGCTGCAAGGAAAAGAATTATCCTTCAATAATATTAATGATACCGACGCTGCACTGGAATGTGTAAAAGGCTTTACAGATCCTGCCTGCGTGATTGTAAAACATGCCAACCCCTGTGGTGTCGCCAGTGGCAGCACAATTCTGGAAGCCTATGAGAAGGCATACCAGACAGATCCTACTTCGGCATTTGGCGGCATCATTGCCTTTAACCGCGAGCTTGATGCTGACACGGCCAAAGCCATTGTTGATCGACAGTTTGCCGAAGTTGTCATTGCCCCCGGCGCTACTGAGACATCAGCAAAGGTACTGGCAAGCAAGGAAAACCTGCGCCTGCTCGTATGCGGCCAATGGTCGAGTATTCCCCAAGCCTCACTGGACCTGAAACGGGTAAATGGCGGCTTGCTGGTACAAAACACCGACATGGGGGTTATTACCGAATCAGACCTGAAGATAGTCAGCAAACGTCAGCCCACTGAAGATGAAATATGTGACCTGCTGTTCGCCTGGAAAGTAGTTAAATTTGTTAAATCCAATGCCATTGTTTATGTCAAAAATAATCAGACCATCGGCATCGGTGCCGGCCAGATGAGCCGTGTCTACAGTGCCAGAATTGCCAGCATCAAAGCCGCTGATGAAGGGCTGGAGGTCCCCGGTTCAGTAATGGCCTCGGATGCCTTCTTCCCCTTCCCGGATGGCATTGAAGCCGCTGCCAAGGCCGGCATTACTGCTGTAATTCAGCCCGGCGGCGCCATGCGCGATGGCAATGTAATAGCCGCCGCAGATGAAGCGGGAATGGCCATGGTGTTTACCGGCATGCGTCATTTCAGGCATTAATATAACTGCATGCAGGATAAACACTTTAATTAAAGGTTAATTATGAACGTAATGATTATCGGCTCGGGTGGACGTGAACATGCATTGGCGTGGAAATGTTCGCAATCCAATCAAGTAGACACTGTTTTTGTTGTCCCGGGTAATGCAGGGACCGCCGGTGAGCCAGGTATTAAAAATGTGGCACTGGACATCACAGATTTTGAAAGCCTGACCCGCTATGCCAAAGGCAATAATGTTGGCCTGACCATTATTGGTCCTGAAGCACCGCTGGTGGATGGCATTGTTGATTATTTTCAACGCCAGGGGCTGGAATGTTTTGGTCCCAGCAAAGGCGCAGCCCAGCTTGAAGGCTCCAAGGTATTCACCAAGGACTTTCTCGCCCGCCATCAGATTCCTACTGCCGCCTATCAAAATTTTACCAAGGTAGAGCCTGCCATTGCCTATGTGAAAGAACAGGGGACACCGATAGTCATCAAGGCAGATGGCCTGGCCGCCGGCAAGGGCGTTATCATCGCCCAGACTCAGGAAGAAGCTGAAAACACTATCCGCGATATGCTATCGGGAAACAGTTTTGGTGAGGCCGGACACCGGGTGGTCATTGAAGAGTTTATGCAAGGTGAAGAAGCAAGTTTTATTGCCCTGGTAGATGGCACCCATGCCCTGCCCTTTGCCACTTCCCAGGACCACAAAGCCAGAGATGATGGCGATGTTGGTCCCAATACCGGCGGTATGGGAGCCTACTCCCCCGCTCCCGTTGTTACCCCCGAAATCCATGACCGGGCCATGGCGGAGGTTATTCTTCCCACGGTGAAAGGCATGGCAGAGGAAGGCAATACCTATACCGGTTTTCTTTATGCAGGGCTGATGATAATGCCTGATGGCACGCCAAAGGTCGTGGAATTTAACTGTCGTTTTGGCGACCCGGAAGCACAACCAATCATGATGCGCCTGAAGTCCGACCTGGTAGCCCTGTGTCAGGCTGCGTTAAATAAAACCCTGGATCAGACCAGCATAGAATTTGATGAAAAAGCTGCTCTGGGCGTGGTTCTGGCTGCCGGTGGCTATCCGAATACCTATGCCAAGGGCAAGAAAATCAGCGGGCTTGAGTCAGACAGTGGCTCAGCCCACAGCAAGATCTTTCATGCCGGCACGTCGTTGCAAAATCAGGATGTTGTCACCAATGGCGGCAGGGTACTGTGCGCCACTGCCCTCGGTGATGACGTCACCCAGGCACAGGCTCGTGCCTATCAACTGGCCAGCCAGATCGACTGGGAAGATGTGTATTACCGCAAGGATATCGGTCATCGGGCAATCGCCCGCGAAAAGGCGCGTTAACGCGTAAGCGCGCCAGTCTCAAGTTACAAGAGGCAAGCAACCATTCTTTTTAGCTTCAATGGTTTTCTGTAGGTCGGATAAGGAGCGCAGCGACGCATCCGACATGGCGACCTGTGGTCGCCTGCTTGAGACTTGTATCTTGAGACTTGTCACTTTCAACCTGCTAAAATGCCCGTCATGAATATCGCAGACAAACTAATTACAAATTTCGACCTTGCCCTGAAAACCCTGGTGCCTGGCAGTGTGCATGCGCAACGGGAAAATCCGGCGCAAGTAATGCACGATACCGAGCTGTCTGATGATGTGAGAAAACACACTGCCGGATTGATGCGCATTAATCATACTGGCGAAGTGTGTGCACAGGCCTTGTATCAGGGCCAGGCCCTGACTGCGCGCCTACCGGAAGTAGGCGAAAGCATGAATGCAGCAGCCGCTGAAGAGATTGATCATTTAAGCTGGTGCGAGCAGCGCCTGAAAGAACTTGACTCCCGTCCCAGCCTGCTCAATCCGCTATTTTACGGGCTCTCATTCAGTATTGGAGCAGCTGCAGGAATTGCCGGAGATCGCTGGAGCCTGGGATTTGTAGCGGAAACTGAAAAACAGGTTTGTGCGCATTTACAGGAACACCTGGAAAAACTTTCACCTGAAGATAATAAAAGTGAAGCCATCCTCACGCAGATGCTCGAGGATGAAGCAAAACATGCAGACAATGCCGAAGCTGCCGGCGCGGCGCAATTACCTTCACCAGTTAAATCTGCGATGCAGGTAATGGCCTCGGTGATGAAACAAACGACTTATCGAATTTAACTTTTCAAAAACCAGAACAGAAATTTAGCAGCGCCGAATCCCGGCCAGGTTTCAATCTTCCTCAATAATAAAATCATGGGTAATTTGAACGCCACCGCGCTGCAGCATAATGGATGCCGAGCAATATTTTTCCGCTGACAAATCAACCGCACGTTTTACCTTATCCGGATCAAGATTTTTACCCTTCACCCTGAATGTCATATGAATTTTCTCAAACACGGCGGGAATTGAATCCGCCCTTTGAGCTTCCACTTCTATCACACAATCAGTAATTTCCTGGCGTGATTTTTTCAAAATTGCCACCACATCAAAAGCCGAGCAGGTGCCAACCCCGAGCAGTATCATTTCCATTGGGCGTGCACCCAGATTTCTGCCGCCGGCGTCCTCCGGACCATCCATGATGACCTTGTGACCACTACCAGATTCGCCTTCAAACGTGACCTCTTCCTGCCAGGTGATTGTTGCTTTCATAATAATCCTCAATTTCAGTAAACGCGCCAAACGCCAAGTATTATCCCATACTCATTGCACCGGGTCTTGAGGCAAAAACTCTTATCCTGAGCAAACTTGACCCGCCAGAAATGCTAATATATTTTAAAAAATAGAACACCCTGACAAAGTGTTATATACAATTGATATTACTGGTTAATATTGAGGGTAAAACGGATGGTTTTAATGGCAATCACGCCTCATATTCGGGATCTTGAAAACTTTTTAAGCCACTCCCATCGGCGCAAGTATCCAAACAAGACTACTATCATCCATGAGGGTGATAAGTGTGAAACCCTGTATTACATAGTTTCTGGTTCTGTGTCTGTAGTCCTCGAAGATGAGGAAGGCAAGGAAGCTATTATTGCCTATCTGAATCCTGGCGACTTTTTTGGAGAAATGGGCCTGTTTGAAAATAAAGAAGCCCGTAGTGCCTGCGTTCGCACCAAAACTGAATGTGAACTGGCAGAAATTTCCTATAGCAATTTCAGCGATTACACGCGAAGTCATCCAGAAATTCTCTACACCATCGGTGAGCAGATGGCTCATCGACTGCGCAGTACCACCAAAAAAGTAGCCGACCTGAGTTTCCTCGACGTCACCGGAAGAATCGCCAGCACTCTGCTGGAACTGAGCAAGGAACCTGATGCCATGACCCATCCTCAGGGTATGCAGATCAAGATCACGCGCCAGGAACTGGGACGTATAGTAAACTGCTCCAGAGAAATGGCCGGACGGGTACTCAAGGATCTCGAAGAGCAGGGACTCATAGAAGTCCACGGTAAAACCATAGTAGTTTACGGAACCCGCTAGTAATTTTAGGGGTCCTGCAAGTAAGTAGTAGCTATTACACTCGCCAACTCATCGTTAAAATTATTTTTGGATCCGGTTACATAGGAGTTCTATGCGCCTGGCCCCAAAAATAATTTTGCCTCGATTTGCCTTCGCTCATGACGCTACCAAAATTTGAGCTTTACCAGCGTTCTGCTTACCCCACCCATTTTTCAAGCTGAATTTTTTATTCCCGGACCCGAATAAAAATCCGGATCACGTCGAATGGCGGCCTGCGGCCTTATCCGACCTACAGGACTATCCAACCTACAGAACCATGGAACAACAGGAAATGGAAAACTTCATCGGCGACAGCCAGGACGATTGCTTTTTGATCGTCCCAACAAAATCAAAATTTTGGTAGCGTCGCGAGCGCCAGCTAATCGAGGCAAGAATGCGCGCAGGGAAGGAGTGTACGGTGGTACATGACTGACTGAGCACTTTCTTAACGAAGAGTAGCTAAGCGCAGCAGCTACTGCTGAAGTATGGTTTTAACCAACAAGAACAAGGAGCCAGACCAGAGCAACGAGAACCAAACTAATAAAGACCGCTGCACTCCCAAGATCCTTAGCCAACCCGGAGAGTTCGTGGTGTTCATGGCCGATCCTGTCGATCGCCGCCTCAATCCCCGAATTCAGTATCTCCACAATCAACACCAGAAAACATACGCCTACCAGAAGTGATTTTTCCACCCCACCATTGCCCAGATAAAGGCCCAAGGGAACCAGAATCAGGCATAGCAGCACTTCCTGCCTAAATGCCGCTTCATTACGCCAGCAGGCGCTGAGTCCCTTGAAAGAATTATGGCTTGCGGAAATTATCCGCGTCAGTCCTGTTTCTCCAGGCTTAGCCATTGAAGAACATTTCCTTGAGCTTTTCACCAGGTTCTGCAGCACGCATAAACGATTCACCCACCAGAAATCCGTAAACGCCGTGACTCAGCATTTCTTCAACATCTTCGCGAATATGGATGCCACTTTCTGTAATCACTGCAACGTCTTCCGGAATATGAGGGAGTAATTCATAGGTGACACCAAGGCTGGTTTTAAAGGTATGCAGATCCCGGTTATTGATGCCGATGAGTTCAGCATCCAGCGCCAGAGCCAGTTCCAGTTCTTCGCGGTTATGCACCTCGACTAAAAAGTCCAGGCCATAATGCCTGGCACTTTCTGCCAACTCAGTTAACTGATCCGGCGTCAGGGCTGCAACAATTAGCAGAATACAATCCGCACCAATCGCACGAGACTCGGCAATTTGCCAGCTATCTACCATAAAATCCTTGCGTATCACCGGTAACTTGCAGGCCTGCCTGGCCTGCTCCAGGTAGCTCTCGTCACCCTGGAAAAAATCCTTGTCAGTAAGCACGGAAAGACAAGCGGCTCCATTCTCAGCGTAGCTTGAAGCTATCGCTGCCGGGTCGAAATCCGCCCTGATCAGACCCTTGCTGGGAGAGGCTTTTTTTATCTCGGCTATCACTGCGGGTCGTTTATGTCGAATCCGCTCCATCAGGGCACTGGTAAAGCCGCGGCATGGTTGCGCGTCGCGAATCTGTGATTCGAGATCTGCCAGGGAGGATAGCGCTTTCCTCTGACTGACCTCTTCAGCTTTACGCTCAAGTATTTTTTTTAGGATAGTGGCCTGGTTCATATAAGTTTCATTGGTTAAGGACTCAAACGTCCAGGAAATTTTTCAGCATCTGGTGACCATGTTCACTAAGAATTGATTCCGGATGAAACTGGACACCCTCCACGGCAAGTGTCTTGTGACGAACGCCCATTATTTCTTCCAGGCTGCCATCCTCATTTTCAGTCCATGAAGTTAATTCCAGGCAATCAGGCAAACTTTCATATTCAATAACCAGAGAGTGATAACGGGTCGCATTGAAAGGATTCTCGATATCCTTGAATACCCCTTTTCCCTCATGGTGAATCGCGGAAATCTTACCATGCATGACGCGTTTGGCTCGAATGATCTTGCCACCAAATGCTTCACCTATACTCTGGTGCCCCAGGCACACACCGAGAATCGGAACACTTCCGGCAAAATTTTTTATCACCGGTACGGATATACCAGCCTCATGAGGCGTACAGGGGCCCGGAGAAATAATAATTTTCTCTGGCGCCATGGCCTCGATTTCCTCCAGGCTGATCTCATCATTTCTGAATACCCGGATATCTGTCCCCAACTCACCAAAGTACTGCACCAGGTTGTAAGTGAAGGAATCATAATTGTCGATCATCAATAACATGGCGCTATAGCCCTTCTTCTGCCAGCTTCACGGCGTGAAACATCGCCCTGGCCTTGTTCATGGTTTCTTTCCACTCCATTTCCGGAACAGAATCAGCAACGATACCGGCCCCGGCCTGGATATAAAGTGTCTTGTCCTTGATCACTGCAGTACGTATGGCTATAGCCATATCCATGTTGCCATTCCAGGACAGATAGCCCATAGCGCCACCGTACACGCCGCGTTTTACCGGCTCAAATTCATCTATGATTTCCATCGCCCGAACCTTGGGTGCACCGCTTAGGGTCCCTACCGGAAGTGTTGCCTTGAGAACATCCAGCGCCGTCTTGTCGTCGGCAAGCTCACTTTCAACATTCGAGGCAATATGCATGACATGGGAATAACGCTCTACAAACATCTGTCCGGTCACTTCCACCGAACCGATTTTGGATACGCGCCCGGCATCATTACGACTCAGGTCGATCAGCATAAGATGCTCTGCTATTTCTTTTTCATCGGCCAGCAGTTCCTGCTCAAGGGCCAGATCTTCCTCTTCCGTTTTGCCACGCTTGCGGGTCCCGGCAAGGGGCCTGACAGTAATTTTTCCATCTTCCACGCGAGCCAGAATTTCCGGGGAGGCACTGACGATATGAAAATCTCCCATATCCATGAACACCATGTAGGGCGACGGATTAAGCTGACGCAAGGCACGGTAGACGTTGATGGCTTCCCCGTCATAGGGAAGGCTCATACGCTGGGACAGCACTACCTGCATCACATCGCCAGCTACAATATAGTCCTTGATTCTCTCAACCGCAGTTTCAAATGCCTGCTGTCCAAAGCTGGAGACAAAATCAGCTTCGCCCACTTCCCGATCACTGGCGACACTCTTTACGCTTAGTTGCTGATCGAGTTTTTGCGCCAACTCATCAAGTCTTGCCAGGGCATGCCCATAGGCATTTTCCACGGACGGGTCCTGATAAACCATCAGCATCAGCTTACCGCGCAGGTTATCCAGTACTACCACCTCTTCGGACAGCATGAGAATAATATCCGGTGTATTAACAGTATCTTCGGGTGCGGAATGAGCTACCTTTTTTTCCACATAGCGTACGCTGTCATAGGCAAAATAACCTACCAGTCCGCCATTAAAACGCGGTAGTTCTTCCAGTTCAGGAACCTTGAAGCGCTGCTGGTATTGCTCAATAAAAACGAAGGGATCTGCAGTTTCCAGGGACTCTGTAACCTGGCCGTCGGTTTCTACTGCCAGCTGACTGCCATCGACCTTTAACAGCGTTCTGCAAGGCAAGCCGATAATGGAATAGCGCCCCCACTTTTCACCGCCCTGAACAGATTCAAGAAAATAGCTGTAAGGACCACGTGCCAGTTTGAGGTAAGTGCTCAGCGGCGTTTCCAGGTCAGCAAGAATTTCCCGGTAAACCGGAATACGGTTGTATCCCTGTTGGGCAAATGCATCGAACTGCTCGGGACTCATTTTCTAATACCTTACTCGTTGCCCTTGATTCTAATTACCTGACTGGGAACCAAGTTCCTTGCGCATTGCGGCAATAGTCTCAGCATAGTCATCGGTACCAAAGATAGCTGAGCCTGCCACAAACATGTCTGCGCCAGCTGCAGCAATTTCAGCAATGTTATTGATGCCTACACCACCATCAACCTCGAGGCGGATATCATGACCACTGTCATCAATAAGCTTGCGCACTGCTTTCAATTTATTCAATGTTGAAGGAATAAATGCCTGCCCACCAAAGCCCGGATTCACCGACATCAGCAAAATAATATCCACTTTGTCCATCACGTATTCCAGACAACCCAGTGGCGTCGCCGGATTTAACACCAGGCCGGACTTACAGCCCTGATCCCTGACAAGTTGCAGGGAACGGTCTATATGATTGGTCGCTTCCGGATGGAAGGTTATATAGGAAGCTCCTGCGTTGGCAAATTCCACAATAAGACTGTCCACTGGAGACACCATCAGATGAACATCAATGGGCGCATTTAAACCATTGCGCTGCATATAGGCAAAAAGTGATTTACACACACCGGGGCCAATAGTCAGATTGGGTACATAGTGATTATCCATGACATCAAAATGGACAACATCAGCACCAGCAGCCAGAACTTGCGAAACCTCCTCTCCCAGTCGGGCAAAATCCGCGGACAGGATAGAGGGTGCAATGAGGAAATCATTCTCAGCCATTTTACTCACCAAAGTTACTTGCCAATATTTCTTTTCAGTATCCCTTTCAGGCTTACTAAAACAGTCTGAACAAACTTTTGTGCAGCGATTTATGCACTGGTTTATCCAACCGAGGCCCGCATTGTACCGATTTTAAAAGGGCATGTCCTTGAAATTACAGCCTTTGCTGATATTGCAATTACGAAAATAGACACCATATCTTTTGTTGCCGGAGAAAGGAATTTACCTCACACTCGTCTGCCCTTCCGGCTAGTAACAGGAGATACAACTATGCTGCGCATCGCGCTTTTTCTTGGCACCAATATCGCCATCATGGTGCTTATTTCACTGGTTTTTCAGATTTTTGGATTTCAGGGCCTGCTGGCCGCAAACGGAGTAGACCTGAATCTGCAGGCACTGCTGGTGTTTTCTGCACTAATAGGATTCGCCGGTTCGATTATTTCACTGCTGTTGTCCAAAACCATGGCCAAGCGTGGAATGGGTGTGCAATTGATCCAGCAGCCACGGACCGAATTTGAGAGCTGGCTCCTGCAAACCGTCGGGAAACAAGCACAGCGAAGTGGCATTGGCATGCCTGAAGTTGGAATTTTCAATCAGGCCGCGCCCAATGCATTCGCCACCGGCTGGAACAAGAACAATGCACTGGTAGCCGTTAGCACCGGCCTCTGCGAGGCCATGCAGCGCGATGAAATCGAAGCGGTGCTCGCCCATGAAGTCAGTCATGTTGCCAATGGCGATATGGTCACCATGACACTTATTCAGGGCGTGGTGAACACCTTTGTCATCTTTCTGTCGAGGGTGATTGGTCATGTGGTGGATCGCGTGGTGTTCAAGGTACAACGAGGGCATGGCCCGGCGTTCTTTATTGTCTCGATCCTCGCCCAGGTCATCCTCGGTATTCTCGCCTCCATGATCGTCATGTGGTTTTCACGCTGGCGCGAATATCGTGCTGATGCGGGCGGTGCCAACCTGGCTGGACGTCAGGCTATGATCTCCGCGTTGAAGCGTCTGCAAAATTCACAGGAAGCCAAAATGCCTGATGAGCTTGCTGCTTTTGGCATCAATACCGGCAAAGTACAGGCTATGTTTTCCAGTCACCCACCACTGGAAAAGCGTATTCAGGCGCTACAGAATAATCTCTAAAAAAACTGATCATTCGCAGAATAAAAAAAGGCGCATCCCTGATGCGCCTTTTTGCAAAACCATGGTTGTTGGAAAACAGCTTATTTAACTGGCGTTTTCCATCCTGATGGTTTGATTGCCAGTACTGAACAGTTGATATTATTAAGAATTTTTTCAGCAGTGTTACCCATGAAGAAACCCTTAATACCGGAACGTCCCACAGTACCCATCACAACAAGGTCAATACGCTTACTTTTCACAAAACGCGGAATAACGTTCTCGGGTTCGCCCTTGATTAAATGGGTATCAGTACTGTCAATGGTATATTCTGTAGCCAGTACATCAAGATGCGCTTTTTCCACCTTGCGCATATCCCTGAGCATGGTACTCAAAGACTTATAGGCCGCCTGGACCCCCTTTCGATTTCTCAGGCGTTTTTCGGCAGCAACATGCCAGGCATGCAGAACATGGAGATGGCGTGGATGGCAGTGCCGGACAGGCCCGAGCTGAC